>DASSJA010000029.1:0-12071 GCA_035691445.1 Burkholderiales bacterium
TGATGACCTCGCCGCGCACCTCGAGGGAAGCGGGCGGCTTCGTGCCCCGGAGCCTCAGCGGGATCGCCCTCACCGTCTTGAGATTGGCGGTCACGTCCTCCCCGGTGTGCCCGTCGCCGCGGGTCGCGCCCTGGACAAAACGTCCGCGGTCGTAGAGCAAGCTGATGGCCAGGCCGTCGAATTTCGGCTCGGCTGCGTACTCGATCTCGTCTTTTCCCAGCCCCTCGCGCGCGCGACGGTCGAAACCGGCCACCTCTTCGTCGCTGAAGGCATTGTTGAGAGACAGCATCGGGGTTGCGTGTACAACCTGGGGAAATTCCCCCCTCGCTGGACCGCCGACGCGCCGGGTCGGCGAATCCGGCGTTATCAGCTCGGGGTGCGCCGTTTCCAGCTCGACCAGCTCGCGGAACAACCGGTCGTACTCGGCATCCGGAATGGTCGGCGAGTCGAGAACGTAGTAATTGTGATTGTGCGTCTCGATTTCACGGCGCAACTCCTCCGCGCGCTCGCGGAACATTGCCATCAGGAGAAGAGTCGCAGCGCGAGCGCCCCGCCCGGCGCGATGCCGTGCGCCTCCATGCTCCGGTGCACCGCCTGAAGCTGGACCCCGATCGCTTCGAACGCGCCCGGGCTCACGGTCTGGCGGTTGTCGTCGACAACGCGGGCGTTGAGCCTTTGAGCAAACACTTGCGCCGCATGGCGAAAATGCGCGAAAGCGCCGCGCGGCGTTCGCGGGACGTCCATCTCGAGCGTCACCGCATGCGTAGAAAGCGTCTCGAGGCTGTCGACGGTGAAGGGGATGGGCTCGAAATTCGCGAGGGCGCAAATGACCTGCCCCGCGTCATCGCGACACCGGAACTTTCCCTCCGATTCGTCGAGCTCGAAACCGGCCGCCCGGGCGATGATATCCACTTCCGCGCCGGGAAAAGGCTGCGTTTCCGTCACGACATGAACGGCGATCCGTATGTCCACTTCGCCGCAGAAGCGGTCGAGCTCCCTGGCGCGAGCCAGGGCGGGAGCCGGATCGGGCGTGGTTGCAAGGGCACCGAGCGACGCGGCTGCCCCTTCGACCGCGTTTGCGAACGTCGCGAGCTCCTCGACATCGGCGGGCCCCCGGCGATCGACCAGCTGCAGCCCCGCACGCATCTTCGAGTAGCGACGATCGGGATTGAGCAGTTCCCAGGCGGACAGCCCCTCGTCGAAACCCTCCAGGTGAACCGATCTCGGGCAGCGATCGAGCGCGGAGCCCGCCGCGTCGAGCAGCGCCGCGCCGGAAACCTCCTCCGGGGTCTCGATCGGGATGATGAAATCGAGCGACTCGGTCAGGATCTGCCCCGAGGACGGCGCGCCGTCCTGCGCGCCGTCGAAAGACTCGAGCGCGGGCTCGACGCGCCCGGAGCCTGGCGAATCCTCCCGATCTTCCGTCTGGCCGGGGCCGCCGTTCGAGCGCATCAGCACGTCGGCGTGCCGCGAGGCGAAAGCCGCCTCGGCGTCGCGCTGGTATCGCCGCTCCTGCCATTTGTTGTAGACGAATACCCCCGCGACGACCAGTACTCCGATGCTGACGAGTCCGAGCTGCAATTCCCCCATGGTCAGGCGACCGCGGGCTCTTCCCGCAGCTTGAGGGCTTCCTCGATGTCCACCGCGACGACCCGAGACACCCCGCGCTCCTGCATCGTGACCCCAATGAGCTGGTGCGCCATCTCCATGGTGATCTTGTTGTGGCTGATGAACAGGAATTGGGTCTGCTGCGACATCTTCTCAACCAGGGCGCAGAAGCGCTCGGTGTTGGCGTCGTCCAGGGGCGCATCCACTTCGTCCAGGAGGCAGAACGGCGCCGGGTTCAGCTGGAACATGGAGAACACCAGGGCGATGGCGGTCAAGGCCTTCTCACCGCCCGAGAGCAGGTGGATGGTGGCGTTCTTCTTCCCCGGGGGCCGTCCCAGCACCTGCACACCTGAATCGAGGATTTCCTCTCCGGTCATCGTCAGCCGGGCCTCGCCGCCGCCGAAAAGCGCCGGGAACATCTCCCCGAAGTGGCGGTTCACGGCGTCGAAGGTCGCCTGCAACAGGTCTCGCGTCTCCCGGTCTATCCTGCGGATCGCGTTCTCCAGTGTTTCCAACGCGGCGCCGAGATCGGCGGCCTGAGCGTCGAGAAACTGCTTGCGCTCCTGACTCGCGCGCAGCTCCTCGAGAGCTGCCATGTTGATGGCGCCCAGCTCGGCGAGCGCATTGGAGAGCCGCGTGATCTCGCCTTGGAGCGGCGCAGCTTTCTGGCCTTCCTTCATCGCCGCCGCGAGCGCGACCTCGTCGGCGCCCGCATCGCGAAGTTGCTGCGCAAACTGATCGCCGCTGATTTGTGCGGCCTGCTCCTTGAGCCTCCACTCGGCAATGCGGTCGCGCAGGGGCTGAAGTTTCTGCTCGCTGCCCAGCCTCGACTCCTCGGTCGCGCGCAGCTTCGTCGCGATCTCCTCCTGGCGGTTGCGGGCCTCGGCCAGCGACTGCTCGCGCGCGACCCGGGTTTCCAGGCCTTTCTGAAGCTGGTTTCGCAAAGCTTGATCGTTGACGTTGGCGATCTCCGTCCGGAGTTGCACCAGGTTCTGGTCGGCCTGGCCCATTTGTTCGCGTAATACATTAAAAGAAGTGTTTATATCATTGATTTTACTTATGCATTCCTTCTCATCGAAGCTCGCTTGCTGTGCATCACGCTCCGCCTGGAGCACGAGTTGGCGCTGCTGCTCGAGACCCCGTTCCGCGCCCTCCAACTCCTTCTCGCTCGAGTCGAGCCTCCGGTAGAGATCGTCGATTTCCCCCTGGTGGCGCTCCAGGCTCGTTTCAGCGGCAGACTGGGCGGAGCGCTCCTGGGTTTGCTGTGCGGCGATTTCCGTAAGCTCCCCCTCTATCTGCCGGCTGCGTTCCTGGTAGCGCTCCTCGCCCTGGGTAAGCTTCAGGTGCTCCAGCTCCCGCTCGTGGTGGCGCTGTTTGAGCGCGGCGCCGGCCGCGCGCAGCTTGGCGAGTCCTTCCTCGTGCTCGAGCAACGAGTGCTCCAGTCCCGACAGTTCCCCGCGCTTCCGATCGATCGCTTCCTGGCGTGCCCGCGCTTCCTGCCCCAGGCCCTCGATCTCGCGCTGCCTCGCGAGAATTCCGGTATCGGCCGGGTCGGGGGCGTGGAAACTCACGCCGAAGCGGCTGAACTGATGGCCTTCGCGGTTCACGAGAACCACGTGCGGCGGGAGTCCCATGCGCGTGAGAAGGCGCGGAATCCCTTCGACGGCATAGTAGGGAGCAAGCCAGGCGGAGACGACCGCGTTCACCGCGGGCTCTGCCTCGACATATTCCGCAAGGGGAGTCAGCCCCTTTTCCCGCCGCAGGTCGGTTTCGGAGCCCGGGCTGAAAGCGCTGACCCTCGCCGGCGGCGGATCCTCCAGCAGGCGCTGCAGCAGCTCGGGGTCGGACATCTCCATGGCGTGCAGGCGCTCGCGCAGCACCGACTCGACCGCCGCCTCCCAGCCCTGCGCGACGCGGATCTTCTGCCACAGCCGCGGTTTCGCAGCCAGCTGATGCCGGGCGATCCAGTCCTGCACCTTGGTGTTTTCCTCCACCTGGCTCTGGATTTTCTGGAGTGTCAGCAGCTTCCCTTCCAGGGCCGAGAACTCGCGCTCGAGCGACTGCAGGCTGTCCCCCTCCGCCCGGCGCCGCTCGTCGACCGCTGCGCGCGCCCCCTCGAGCTGGGCGAGCAGCGCCTCCTGTCGCGAGAGCTCGGCCCGGCTGCGCCCCAGCTCTTCGCCAAGGCGCGACATCGCCTCCCCGTCGGGTGCCGCGAGCTCGCTCTGCTCGGTCAGCAGCTTTTCGCCGCGTTGCTCCAGGGCCTGGAGCGTCTTGTTCGCGTGCGCGAGGTGCGCCTGCTTGACCTGGAACGCCTGCTCGGCCTGAGCAATGCGCTCGCGCTCCCCCGCGATCCGCCCCTGGAGCAGGCGCACCCCCTGCTCGGCCTGGGGCAGCTTGACCTGTTCCTCGGCCAGCCTGCGCTTCGCCTTTTCCACCGCGCCGCGCGAATTGGCAAGCCGGCTTTCCCAGCCCCGTAGCGCCTCACGCTGCTCGAGCTCGCTGCGCTCGCCTGAGTCCCGCTGCGCGCGGAGTTGCGCAAGCTGCGTCTCAAGCCGCTGCCGGGTATCGGCGACGAAGCGTATTTCGGTCTCGAGCTTGGAAACATCGGCGTTGGCGCCGTAGAGCTCCCCTTGCGCGGCGCTCAGGGCGTCGCCGGCCGCGTAATGCTCCGCGCGCGCCTGCTCGAGCTCACGCTCGTTCTCCCTCATGCGCGCGGTTTCGGCCTCCAGCTCGACCGCGCTGCGATCGATCTCGCGCGCATAGCGCTGCGCTTCGGCCAGGGCCTCGTTGCGACGGAGGAGCCACAATAGATTCTGTCTCTGCGCCCGATCCGCCGAAAGCTCGTTGTAGCGTCGCGCGACCTCGGCCTGCTTTTCGAGCCGCTCGACCTGGGATCCCAGTTCCTGGCGGATATCGCTCACCCGCGCGAGGTTCTCGCGTGTCTCGGCGAGCCTGTGCTCCGTTTCGCGCCGCCGCTCCTTGTACTTGGAGACTCCCGCGGCTTCCTCGAGGAATACCCGCAGTTCCTCGGGCCTCGCCTCGATGATGCGCGAGATCATCCCCTGCTCGATGATCGCGTAAGCGCGAGGACCGAGCCCCGTCCCCAGGAATATGTCCTGCACGTCGCGACGGCGCACGTGCGTATTGTTGATGAAATACGAGGATTCGCCGTCCCGCTGCAGCACGCGCTTCACCGAGATCTCCGCGTACTGCGACCATTGCCCCGCCGCCCTGCCCAGACTGTTGTCGAAGAACAGCTCCACGCTCGCCCGCGCCACCGGCTTGCGCAGGGACGAGCCGTTGAAGATCACGTCCTGCATGGAGTCGCCGCGCAGGGCGGAGGCACGCGACTCCCCGAGGACCCATCGAACGGCATCGATAATGTTCGATTTGCCGCAGCCGTTCGGACCGACCACGCCGACCAGCTGTCCCGGGACGTTTACCGTGGTGGGATCGACGAAGGACTTGAAGCCGGCGAGCTTTATTTGAGTGAGCCGCACGCTAGCAGAAGTCGCAGAAGTCGCTACAGATCCGGATAAAAGAAAACCGGCTGCAGGCCGGAATCATCGTCGATGGAGCACTGCACATATAATACCATCTCCCATTTCGCACTCGGACCCGAAATGCCACCCAAACCGAGCAAATCGCTCGAGAGCTTTCCCAATCCGAGCCCGAGGCGGGACTACCTGATCCGGATGCAGATTCCCGAGTTCACCTGCCTGTGCCCGAGGACCGGGCAGCCGGACTTCGCGACGCTGTTCCTCGACTACGTGCCCGACCGCCGATGCGTGGAGCTGAAGAGCCTCAAGCTCTACGTCTGGTCCTACCGGGACCAAGGGACGTTCCACGAGGCCGTCACGAACCGCATCGCCGACGATCTCGTGCGGCTCCTCTCACCGAGGTTCCTGCGCCTGGTTGCGCGGTTCTTCGTCCGGGGCGGGATCTTCACCAGCGTCGTCGTCGAGCACCGCAAGGCGGGCTGGAAGCCCGCGACGGGCTTCGAGCTCACGCCGATCGCGGAGCAGCGGAGCACGCGTATCGGCGAATGAATCCGAGACTGCAGTCGCTGCAACCGTACCCGTTCGAGAAGCTGCGCGCGCTGTTCGCGGGTGCCGAGCCCGATCCGGCGCTTCCCCACATCAGCCTCGGCATCGGCGAGCCGAAGCACCCGACTCCCGATTTCATCAAGCGCGCCTTGTCCGAGAGCCTTTTCAAGCTCTCGAGCTATCCGCCGACGGCCGGCGGCGACGCCCTGCGCCAAGCGATCGCCGACTGGCTCGTGAAGCGCTACGGACTGCGCACGATCGATTGGAAAACCGAGGTGCTGCCCGTCAACGGCTCGCGCGAGGCGCTGTTCGCGTTCGCGCAGGCGGTGCTGGACCCCGGGCGCGGGGACGCGGTAGTCGTCTGTCCCAATCCCTTCTACCAGATCTACGAGGGCGCGGCTCTGCTCGCGGGCGCGCGGCCATGCTACGTCAACTCGACCGCCGACCGCGGCTTCGGCGCCGACTACGGCTCGGTGCCGGGGCAGACCTGGCGCAGCACGCAACTCCTGTATGTCTGCTCGCCGGGAAATCCGACCGGAAAAGTGCTGAGCCTGGGCGAGTGGGAGGAGATCTTCGCGCTTGCCGACCGCCATGGGTTCATCGTCGCCTCCGACGAATGCTACTCGGAAGTGTATTTCGACGAAACCCGACCGCCGCTCGGGGCCCTCCAGGCCGCCGCGAAGCTCGGTCGCGGGTTCGAGAGGCTGGTGATGTTCTCCAGCCTGTCGAAGCGCTCCAACGTGCCCGGCATGCGCTCGGGCTTCGTCGCGGGGGACGCGGCAATCCTCAAATCCTTTCTCCTCTATCGGACCTACCACGGCGGTGCGATGAGCCCCGCGGTGCAGGACGCGAGCATCGCAGCCTGGCGCGACGAGGTTCATGTCCGCGAAAACCGCAGGAAATACGCGGAGAAATTCGCACGCGTCACTCCGGTAATGCAGACGGTGCTGCCGGTAGAGCGCCCCGAGGGAGGGTTCTACCTGTGGGCGCCCACGCCGATCGCCGACACCGAGTTCGCCCGGCGCCTGTATGCCGAGCAGCACGTGACCGTGCTTCCGGGAAGCTTTCTGGCGCGCGACTCGGGCGGCGTGAACCCCGGGGCCGATCGCGTTCGGATGGCGCTGGTGGCCGAGACCGAGGAGTGCCTCGAGGCGGCCCGACGTATCGTAGAATTCACGAAGGCGCTTTGAGGAATGAAACAACTTCAGGACATCATCGAACGGGCCTGGGAGGACCGCGCGCACCTCGCCCCGGGTTCGGCCCCGGCCCGGGTGGGCGAGGCAATCGACCGGGTGCTCGACGAACTCGATCGCGGCAGGCTGCGCGTCGCCGAAAAAGTGAACGGAAGCTGGGTCACGCACCAGTGGATCAAGAAGGCCGTGCTGCTCTCCTTCCGGATCGAAGACAACCAGCTGATTCGCGCAGGAACCCTGCAGTTCTACGACAAGGTCCGGACGAAGTTCGAGCACCATGACGCGGAGCAGTTCCAGCGAGGCGGATTCCGAGTCGTCCCCCCCGCGGTAGCGCGTCGCGGCGCGTACCTGGCGAAGAACGTGGTTCTGATGCCCTCGTACGTCAACGTCGGCGCGTACGTGGACGAGGGCACCATGGTCGACACCTGGGCAACGGTGGGTTCGTGCGCACAAATCGGCAAAAACGTGCATCTGTCCGGGGGCGTGGGCATCGGCGGCGTTCTCGAGCCGCTGCAGGCGAATCCGACCATAGTGGAAGACAACTGCTTCATCGGCGCGCGCTCGGAAATCGTCGAAGGTGTCATCGTCGAGGAGAACGCGGTCATCTCGATGGGCGTGTTCATCGGCGCGAGCACCCGGATTCTCGATCGAGCGAGCGGACGCATTCTCCACGGGAAAGTCCCGGCCGGGTCGGTGGTCGTGCCCGGAACGCTTCCCTCCGCGGACGGTAAATACGGCCTATACTGTGCGGTGATCGTGAAGCAGGTCGACGCCAAAACCCGCGCCAAGACCAGCATCAACGAGCTGCTGCGCGGAGACTAGAACGTGGAGGGAAGCCCATGTCCGCGATGAAGCGACTGTTCCAGCTCATGGCCGATAAAAAGGCCTCCGACATCTTCCTGTCGGTGGGCGCCCCCATCAACATCAAGATCAACGGCAACGTCATGCCCGTCAATCAGCAGACAATGGACTCCTCGACCGTGCGCGCATTGCTGTACGAGGTGATCGACGACAGGCAGAAGAAGGAATACGAGGACACGCTGGAGCTGAATACCGGCTTCACTTTCGCCGGCGTCGGCAGCTTCCGCATCAGCGCCTTCCGGCAGAAAGGCTCCCCCGCGGTCGTGGTGCGCTACATTCCCGGCACCATCCCGCAGTTCGATTCACTGGGCCTGCCCGCTGTGCTGAAGGAACTCATCCTCGAAAAGCGCGGGCTGATCCTCATGGTCGGGGCGACCGGGTCGGGAAAATCGACCACGCTCGCGGCCATGCTCGACTTCCGCAACGAGCAGAAAACCGGCCACATCTTCACCCTGGAGGACCCGATCGAATTCGTCTTCCAGAACAAGAAATCGATCGTGAACCAGCGTGAGGTCGGCACCGACACGCTGGACATGAAGATCGGATTGAAGAACGCCCTGCGTCAGGCGCCCGACTGCATCCTGATCGGAGAGGTCCGCGACAAGGAAACCATGACTTCGGCGATCCAATACGCGCAGTCCGGGCACCTGTGCCTCGCGACGCTGCACGCGAACAACAGCTACCACGCGATGAATCGCATCATCAGCTTCTATCCCCTGGAGAGCCGCAACGCGCTGCTGCAGGACCTCTCGGCCACGCTGAAGTGCGTGATCTCGCAGCGCCTGGTGAAGAACGTCAAGGGCACCCGCTCCGCGGCGGTGGAAGTCATGCCCAACAGCCGCTACATCGCCGAGCTGATCGAGAAGGGCGAGATCAACGAGATGAAGGAAGCGATGGAGAAAGCGCTGACGCCCGGGTCGCAGACTTTCGAGCAATCCCTGTTCAAGATGATAGGGGACGGCCTCGTCACGCAAGAAGAGGCGCTCGCCAACGCGGACTCGGCGAACAACCTGCTGTGGCTGATCAACAATACCGAGGCCGGCGCGGCCATGGCAGCCGGGTCCGACAGGAAACCCCAGGCCAGGCCGATGGCCGATCCCAACACGACGTACAGCAATTTCAAGCTGGACGCGACCGAGGACGCCTAGCACTTGATGCGCAATCCCGGAAGTCGGCGACATGGCGGCTGAAGCGGCCGCCACCCTCCGGCTCACGCGCGAACTGGTCGCGCGCCGCTCTATCACCCCGAAGGACGAAGGCTGCCAGGCCCTGCTCGGGGAGCGCCTCGGGCGACTGGGATTCAGGATCGAGCCGGTGCGGCGCGGCGAGGTGAGCAACCTCTGGGCGCGCCGCGGCACGGCCTCCCCTCTCTTTTGCTTCGTCGGCCACACCGACGTCGTCCCCACCGGGCCGCTCGACCAGTGGCACAGCGACCCCTTCGTGCCGACCGAGCGCGAGGGCAAGCTCTTCGGGCGGGGAGCCGCCGATATGAAGACCTCGATCGCCGCCTTCGTCGTCGCGGTCGAGGATTTCCTCGCGAAGCACTCCTCGCACAAGGGCTCGATTGCGCTGCTGATCACCTCCGACGAGGAGGGGCCCGCCGTGAACGGCACGGTCAAGGTGGTCGAATTGCTGAAAGGCCGCGGCGAGCGCATAGACTATTGCCTGGTCGGCGAGCCGACCTGCGTATCGCGGCTCGGCGATACCATCAAGAACGGTCGGAGGGGCTCGCTCTCGGGCACGCTTCGGGTCAGGGGTGTGCAGGCGCATATTGCCTACCCGCATCTGGGGAAAAATCCGGTTCATCAGGTCGTCCCGGCGCTCGCCGAGCTGGTCGAGACCGAATGGGACAAAGGCAACGATTCGTTCCCTCCGACGACCTGGCAGATCTCGAACATTCACGCCGGGACCGGCGCCGACAACGTCACCCCCAACGACGTCGAGATCAAGTTCAACTTCCGCTTCGGCACGGCGAGCACAGTCGACAGCCTCAAGCAGCGCGTGCACGCGGTGCTCGACCGCCACCAGCTCGAGTACAAGCTCGACTGGACGTTCGGCGCCGCACCCTACCTCGCGCCGCGAGGCAAGCTGGTCGACGCGCTGTCGGCCGCAATCCGCGACGCCACCGGCGCCGCGCCCGAGGTCAGCACCACGGGCGGGACCTCGGACGGGCGCTTCATCGCCGAGATCTGCAAGGAGGTCGTCGAGTTCGGCCCCGTGAACGCCTCGATCCACAAGCTCAACGAGCACATCGATCTCGCGGCAATCGAGCCGTTGCACGAGATCTACCTGCGCCTGCTCGTACGGCTTCTCGCACCCTGACGGACTCTCTCCGCGATTGGCTTGACGTCGCCGAAGGGCGACTGCGGAGCGCGAATGTGCACTTCGGTCACGGCACGGCGAACGCCCGCGATGAATCCGCCTGGCTGCTCGCGCACGTGCTGCGTCTGCGTCACGAGGAGCTTGCGCGCTCCTGGAATCGAGCGCTGACCGCTCGCGAGCGCAGCCGGGTCGAGCGGCTTCTCGCCGAACGCGCGCGCACGCACAAGCCCCTCGCCTATCTGATCCGCGAGGCCTGGCTCGGCGATCACCGTTTCTACGTGGACGAGCGGGTCATCGTGCCGCGCTCCTTCATCGCAGAGCTGCTGCGCGAGCGCCTGAGACCCTGGGTGTCGCGGCCGGTGAAGAGAGCACTCGACCTGTGCACCGGATCGGGCTGCCTTGCGATCCTCCTCGCCCTGACGTTCCGCCGAGCCGCGATCGATGCGACCGACGTCTCGGCCGCGGCGCTGGCCGTCGCCCGCAAAAACGTCGCGGCCTACCGCCTGGGCCGCCGCATCCGACTCGCGCGGGCCGACCTGTTCTCCGGAATCGGGCGAGAACAATACGATCTCATCGTGGCGAACCCGCCCTACGTCGGAGCGTCTGCCATGCGCAAGCTGCCCCTGGAATACCGGCACGAGCCGAGAACCGCGCTCGCCGGCGGCGCCGACGGGCTGGCGTTCGTCCGGCGAATCCTGAACGAAGCGGCCGAGTTCCTTCGGCCCGGAGGATGGCTCGTGGTGGAGGTCGGCCATAACCGGCGCGGCGTCGAGCGGGCCTTCCCGCGCCTCCCGTTCATCTGGGCCGAGACCAGCGCGGGCGACGACTGCGTGTTCCTCGTCTCCCGAGAGGCCCTATACAATACCCGCCCATGAACGATCCCCGCCCCGCGAAGCTCTGGAACGACTACGACCGCCCTCATCTCGATCTGCGGGAATTCCTGACGCGAATCGAAAAGGCGGGAGAGCTGCTGCGCATTCCCCGCGTCGACTGGAACCTCGAGATGGGCACGCTCGCCGAGGCCGTGAACGAGCGCTCCAACGCGCCCGCGATCCTGTTCGAGGAAGTGCCGGGCTATCCGACGGGCTTCCGCACGCTCTCCGGCGCCACCAATTCGATGAAGCGGCTGGCAATCACGCTGGGCTTCCCGGTGCCCGCCCACCCGCTCGACGTGGTGCGCGCCTACCGCGACCGCATGAAGACGCACGAGCCCATTCCGCCGCGCGTGGTGAGCAAAGGCCCCATCCTCGAGAACGTGCTCTCCGGAAACGATGTCGACGTGCTGAAATTTCCCGTGCCCTTCCTCCACGAGCTGGACGGCGGGCGCTACATCGGCACCGACGATCTCGTGATCATGCGCGACCCGGAGGGCGGCTGGGTCAACTGCGGGACCTACCGGGTGATGGTGCACGACGCCAAGCGCGTCGGCGTGTGGATGTCCCCGGGCAAGCACGGCCGGCAGATCCGCGAGAAATATTTCAAGCAAGGCAAGCCCTGCCCGGTGCTCGTGTCCTGCGGCCACGATCCGATGCTCTTCCTCGCCGGCGGCAACGAGCTGCGCTTCGGGCTCTCTGAATACGATTATGCAGGCGGTCACCGCGGCATGCCCTTCGACGTCATCGAGAGCGAGCTGCACGGCTTGCCGATGCCGTCGCACGCCGAGATCGTCCTCGAGGGCGAAATGCATCCGCGCGACACCGCTCCCGAAGGCCCCTTCGGCGAGTTCACCGGTTACTACGCCGGCGGCCAGAGCGAGCAGCCGGTGATCCGCGTACAGCGCGTCTACCACCGCAACGACCCGATCCTCACCATCGCGACGCCGATGCGCCCGCCCTCGGACTTCTCCTACAGCAAGTGCGTCATGAAAGCCGGGATGATCTGGGACGAGGTCGAGCGCGCCGGCGTCTCGGGCGTAAAAGGCGTGTGGTGCCATGAAGCAGGCGGAGCGCGCATGTTCAACGTCATCGCGATCAAGCAGGCGTACGCCGGACATGCGAAGCAGGCGGCGATGGCCGCGGCGAGCTGCCAGTCGGGCTCCTAC
>DASSJA010000030.1:0-8374 GCA_035691445.1 Burkholderiales bacterium
TACCTTTTGTGAAGCGCACCAGGGAAATCGTCGCAGACGCTGCGATGGAGGTCACGACGAGCAAGACCAGCAGCGCGAGTTCCCAGCGCAGGCTCTTCAGGTCTTCAGGGGTCCACAGGTGGGGAACCACCGTCATGATGGGTAGCTTGTTCGCTACAGTGATCGCGCTTCCGATGCGGATGCGCGGATCGAATTGCAGCCGCGCAAACAACAACCCGATGGGGATCGCTATTCCGAGCAGCATGCCGGCGACCACGAAATGCAGGAACCTGGGTCCGCCCGGGGCTTGCGGCAGGGCGACGGGCTCCTGGATTTTGAACGAAAGGCCCTGCCGCTCGCGATCCAGATTCATCGAGACGCGAGCATTCTCCCGGCGACGCAGAAGGTCCTGATAGATGTCGCGATTGACCTGATAGTCGCGTGTCAGCTCGGCCAGGCGCGCATCCCCGGTGTGCATCCGCTTGCCTCGCCCTATCTCCGTCTGGACTTGCCTCTGCAGATCGGCGATGCGCGCGTTCAGCGCCTCGATCTGGCCTTCGTTCTGTGCCTGCTCGCGGCGCAGCCCTTGGTACACGGGGTTGTTTACCGCCGACTCGTCCCCCTCCCCGCCACCCGAGCGCTTCGTCTGCTCGCGACGCGTGCGCTGCGCGTTCATCGCGTCCGTGAGATCCTGAATCTGCTGCTTGACCTGAATGATGTCCGGGTGCGTGTCGTGGTAGCTGAGGCGCAGCGTGTCGAGCTTCGACTGAAGATCTGCGATGCGTGCTCGGTACTGGCTTTCGCGCGCGCTCACAGCGGTCGAATCCGCTTCGCCGGCTACCTGGCGCTCCAGCAACCCCTCTTTGGCCTCCGCCTCCCGCAATTCCTGCGTGGCAGCCTCGATGCGCTTGTTCAGATCGCTGAGCGTCTTGGTCACATCGCCATCGCCCGCGCCCACGTCCAGCGTGGCCGAGCGCAACTCCTTGAGTTCCTCTTCGGTGCGGGTCAGCTTGTCCTGATATTCCTGCGTCTGCTTTTCTATGAAATTGAACGCGGCGCTACTTTCGGCGGCTTTTGCGGCGATGCTTTCCTGCATGAACAGCTCTGCAAATTTCTCCGTCACGCGAAACGCGCGCTCCGGATCGACATCGCGGTAGTCAATCTTGATGATGTTCTTGCCGATGGTGCTTATGACGGTCCGCTTCTTGATTTCATCGATGATGAGCTCGCGTTCCGTCACGCTCGGCTTGTTCTTCAGCCATCCGCCGTACTCCACGACAAGGTCCATGATCTTGCGCCCGAAGATGATTTCGCGCGCGTTCTTGCTCCGGTCCAGTGCGTCGGTCGCGACCGCTGCCCCCTGCATCAGCGGCTGGATAATTGTCCTCTCATCCACGAGGATGCTGGTCGAAGCTGTGTAGGACTTCGGCCACAGAAGTCCTGCAACGAGCAGGGCCACGTTCACGACGACGAAAATCCCGACAACCAAGCGGCGCGAGTGGAACGCCTCGTTCACGAGCGCCTTTGCGATATGTTCCTGCGACGACTGCATAGTGTGCTCCTGGATGCCTTTAAAACAGTCGCTCGGGAACGGTGATCACATCACCAGGCTTGAGCAATAGATTGGTCTCGAGCCGACCCTTGTTGAGAATGTCCCCGAGCTCGATATCGAACACTTCGGTCTTGTCCTTGGTCTTGCGATAGAGCTTGGTGCGATTGGGCGATGCGAAGTCGTTTATGCCGCCCGCGTCCAGGACGGCATCAAGCACCGTCATGCCCTGGCGATGCGGAATCGATTTCTGCGTGCGCACCGCGCCGGTCACACGCACACGCGTCAGGTATTCGTGCGAGCGCAAGTCCGTGATGATTACGGCTACATTTGGCTCGCGAATGTAAACGGCAAGCTGTTTCTTGATTGCCTCAGCCACCTCGCTGGGCGTGTGGCCGCCTACCTCGATGTCGCCGATTAACGGTGCCGAGATCTTGCCGTCCGGTCTTACCGGCGCATTCACGGACAGTTCAGGGTTGCGCCAGACGGTCACTTGCACCCGATCATCCACGCCGATTCGATAATCCCCTCCCTCGGGCGCGAGGGGTTGACCTGCAATGGCAGTGGGCTCCGGAGACGCGCCCATGCCCGAGCAACCGGTCACGAGTACCGCCACCGCTAGAATACTGATCCGCTGAAAATCGTTCATCGACCGACCTCGCGCAAGCTTCTCCCGTCGCCGGGCACGACGCGCCCTTTCGACCTGGAGCCAATACCGTAACGATTTGCGCCGGAAAGGCGATTGATCTGCCAGTGGGTCGCCTCCATGCGCGAAATCTGCAATAATTGCCTGGCCATATTCATCGCGTCGGCGCTCGGCGATTCACCGCTATGCATGACTATTCGGACTGCTACGCCGCTCTCGGGGTAACCCCCGATACCGACTGGAAAACGCTGCGCGCAAGTTACAAACGTCTTATCGGACGATGGCATCCCGATCGGTTTTCGGCGGACGCCGCGCGCAAGGAAATCGCCGAGGAGCGCTGCAAGCGGATCATGCTCGCTTACCAGGCGCTCGAGCGATATCGTCGCGAGCATGGCGTGCTTCCGTTGATTCCCGATGCAAGCAGTCGAGAGCCTGACATCGGTGCCACGTCCGAGCGCGCCGGCGCCGAGGGTCGTGCCGGGGCGGCTACGGAGCAAACGACCGACCGGACGCGCGCACCGCGAAAACCGGAGCACCGTCACCGCGTGGCGATCGTGCTGATCATCTTCGTGGCCGCGATTTACCTGTTCTCTCGCGATCCCAATGCCGTGACTCCGCATGACAACGCGACCTCCGACACCGGCAAGGACGCCGTGACGCAGGCTCCTCCTGTCGCCCAGACTCCTGGCGACTCGGGCGGCATTTCGATCGGATCGACGCTTGGCGAGGTGTATTCCATCCAAGGTGTTCCGACGCTGACCGAAGGCGACACCTGGTACTACGGCAAGTCGCAGGTCCGCTTCTCCAAGGGACAAGTGATTTCCTGGAAGGAGCACCCCGATAATCCGCTGCGAATCGCCCCCGACCAGCCCGCGCTCTCGGGCGACCGGCAATTCGGCATGGGTTCGACCAAGGAACAGGTTCGGGAGGTTCAGGGTGTGCCCGTGACTGCGACCGAGACCGTCTGGGACTACGGGTCCTCGCGCGTGTACTTCGAGCACAACCGGGTGGTTCGCTGGGAAGCGTCGCCTCTCCAACCTCTCCACGTGCCGCACTAGATCGGTTCTGGGTTCGATGGCAATCTCCCGGCGGCCGTAGGTGCGTGACATCGCGGCGCGGGTGAGCTAGCGTGCACCCTGGCCAAACAACACAACCTGTGTCGTTTGGAGAAGGATCACGAAGTCCAGGAATAGGGAGTGGTTCTTGACGTAGTAGAGATCGAACTGGAGCTTTTGTACCGCGTCGTCCACCGACGCTCCGTAGGGGTAGCGGATCTGCGCCCACCCGGTTATGCCCGGTTTCACCGAGTGCCTGCTCGCGTAGAAAGGCACTTTCCGGCTGAGCTCGCTCACGAAGGGCGGCCTCTCGGGGCGCGGACCGACGAAGCTCATGTCGCCGCGCAACACGTTGATGAGCTGCGGCAACTCGTCAATGCGCGTCAGCCTGAGGTATTTCCCTACTCGCGTAATGCGGTCGTCGTTTTCCTTCGCCCATCGGGCAATACCGTCCTTCTCCGCGTCGGCGCGCATGCTGCGGAATTTGAGGATTTCGAAGATCTGCCCGGATTCGCCGACCCGCTTCTGGCGATACAGGATCGGGCGACCGGTTTCAAACCAGATGGCAAGCGCCGCCAGCAGTATGATCGGGAGAGTAACCAGCAATAACGCCGCACTGACGCAGATATCGAAGGCACGCTTCAGGATCTTTTGCAAGCCCGTCTTGGAAAACCCCTCTGAAAAGACCATCCAGCTCGCGCTGAGTGAGCTCAGCTGGACGTGTCCGGTCTCGCGCTCGAAGAAAGTCGGCAAGTCCACTATGCCCAGCCCCTCGAGCTTGCACTCGAGGAGCTTTGAGATCGGGAAATGTCCATTGCGCCGGTCCCTTACTCCGACGACGATCTCGTCGACGCGATGAGTTTCCACGAGCGACCGCAACGCATTGCAATCCCCGAGCAACTTGGATTTGTCACGACCCGGCTGCTCGTCGCCGCACAGGACGAAACCGACCAGATGAAAACCTGCGCGGGATCCGAGCCTGCCCAACAATGCCTCGACTTCGGCGGCGCGAGACCCGCTGCCGAGCACCAGAACCCGGCGCTTGAACGTTTCGTCGCCGACAATGCGGAAGAAACCCCACCGGACCAACGTGGTAAGGATGAGGGAAAACAAAAAGCTCAGGGCCATAATGCCGCGTCCCAGGAAGCTTGCCGGTATCACGTAGAAGATGATCACCATCACCAGCGCCCCTGCGGGGAAGCTAGCCAGGAAGCGCACGTGATACTCGCGGTCGTATTTGTGTAACGCGGAACCGTACAGCCCAAAGGCAGTCATGACCGTCAACATGACGAGCGAAAAGAGGAGCGCCCGGGGCAACAGCCAGCCTGGAGTACCGAAGGCGGACGGAATCTGGAAATGAAGGTCCAGGAAGCGCAAGGTCCCGGCGAGATAGACCGCGCCGACGTGTATGACCGCCTCCGCGAGCATGAGCAGCATCAGCGGCAACGACACGTAATGCCCGAAAATACGAACACTCATTACTACCCTCCCTGCGGGGCCTTGCTGCCTATGGCCCGATCGGACTGACCTGCACCACCCCATCCTGGCATTTCGCCCTATTTTTGCTTCACTCCAATCCGGACCAGCAAGTCCGATTGGCCTATTCTTTTTGCCGGCGAGCGTTAGATGCTAGGCAATCCGAATTCGTTCTGCAATAGGTAAAAGCCTTGCTTCTGTTTCACTCTTCCCGCGCCAGGCGCGCCTACACAAGCCGATACGATGAGCGCTTCATTCGGCCGCGCTCACCTGAATCTCGCTTAAAAGCAGGCGATCTTTCTTTTTTGACAGGTTATCCCTGACAGGTCATTCCCGAATCGACCCACCTAGCCCGCGTTTCGCCGAAGTTTCACCTAAAATCGGCGACAAGAATGTGACATCTTTCTCAATGCACCGAATGTGCCAGATGCTCCTGCCTGGATTCCCTGTCGTTTTCGCGAGAGTATATGTCGCGTTAAAAAGACGTTTCTTGTATAGAATCCTATGGTTATATGCTTTACCTCGCCCTAATCATCGAGAAAACTCAGGAACACTTTGGTCGGGAATAGAGTAATTGAACAATGCCGAACGCGGAACTCCGCGCTGGCTTGCAAGCGCCTTACTCCCGAATGTCGCTGTTTTGCCGATGAGTTGAAAGATCCGACAAGAATCTTCCGCTTCGAAGAGCGGCCGGCTCGCACCCATGCATGGCGGAGAGGGTGGGATTCGAACCCACGATACGCTTGCGCGTATTCCGGTTTTCGAGACCGGCACGTTCAACCGCTCCGTCACCTCTCCGGTGGCGCGCATTTTACCAAGCGGTCGCTCAACGCGACGGCTCGATGACCCTGAGATTCCCCGTATAGGGTTGAAGGGCGGGCGGAATATCAATCCCGCCGTCGGACCGCTGATAGTTCTCCATGATGGCGACCAAGGTACGCCCGACCGCAAGGGCCGAGCCGTTCAGCGTGTGCACGAGCTCCGGCTTCCCCTTCTCGTTGCGAAAGCGAGCCTGCATGCGCCGCGCCTGGAACGCTTCGAAATTGCTGCACGAGGAGATCTCGCGATATGCATTCTGCCCGGGTAGCCAGACCTCGATATCGTAGGTCTTGGCCGAGGAGAAACCGGTATCACCGGTGGACAGCGTGACCACGCGGTATGGCAGCTCGAGTTTTTTCAGGATACTCTCGGCGTGTCCTGTCAGCTGCTCGTGTGCCTCGTACGATTTCGCGGGGTGCACGACCTGCACCAGCTCGACCTTGTCGAACTGGTGGTTGCGGATCATCCCGCGCGTGTCCTTGCCGGCGGCGCCGGCCTCCGAGCGGAAACACGGCGAGTGGCAGGCGAACTTCAGGGGCAGCGTCTCGAGCGGCACGATCTCGTCGCGCACGAAATTGGTGACCGGGTACTCCGAGGTCGGAATGAGATACAGGTCGCGGTCCTCGACCTTGAAGAGATCGCCCCTGAACTTGGCGAGGCTCGTCACGCCATCGGCGCAGGCGCCGCTCACCATGTAGGGTGTGTACACCTCCGTATAGCCGTGCTCCATCGTGTGCGTGTCGAGCATGAATTGCGCGATCGCTCGGTGCAGGCGCGCGACCGCGCCCTTCATCACGACGAAGCGCGCCCCGGCGACCTTCGTCGCAGTATCGAAGTCGAGACCGCCGAGCCCGGCGCCGATGTCGACGTGGTCCCTGGGTTGGAAGCCAAAATTGCGAGCCTCGCTCCAGCGACGCTGCTCGACGGCGTCCTCAGGCCGGCTTCCGACCGGGACGCTGGCGTGCGGCAGGTTGGGGATCAGCGAGACGAACTCGCGCAGGTTTTCCTGCACGGCGGCGTTGTCCGCTTCCATTTGCTTCAGCTTCTCCCCGAGCTCGGCGCCCTGGCGCATGGACGCAGCCGCCTGCGCCTCGTCCTTCTTCGCTTTTGCCTCGCCGACCTGCCTGGCGAGCACATTGCGCTGCGACTGCAACTGCTCTGTGGCGGTCTGAATCTGCCTGCGCTTCTCCTCGAGCGCCTTGAAGGCACGCACATCGAGGGTGTAACCGCGGGTCGCGAGGCGTCTCGCTACAGCGTCGATCTCGGTTCTCAGCAGCTGAATGTCGATCATTTCTTCCTGACAGCTTCGTCCCGACGGCGCAGTTCCTGCAGCTTTTCCCTGATCCTTTTTTCGAGGCCGCGGTCGGTCGGCACGTACCACTTTACGTCAGGCATGCCCTCCGGAAAATAATTCTCGCCTGCTGCGTAGGCATCGGCCTCGTCGTGGGCGTAACGGTAGTCGCGCCCGAACCCCAGATCTTTCATCAGCTTCGTGGGCGCGTTGCGCAGATGCGCCGGAACCTGCCGCGAGGCGTCTTCCTCCACGAAGGCGCGCGACCGGTTGTACGCTTCATATACAGCGTTCGATTTCTCCGCACAGGCGAGATAAATCGCGGCTTCCGCAAGCGCCAACTCGCCCTCGGGCGTGCCGAGCCGCTCAAAGGTCTCGCAGGCATCGAGCGCGACGCGCAGAGCTTGCGCATCCGCGAGTCCGACGTCCTCGACCGCCATTCTGATCATGCGTCGGCCGACGTAGAGCGGGTCCACCCCTCCGTCCAGCATGCGCACGAGCCAGTACAGGGACGCGTCGGGGTTCGAGCCGCGCACCGACTTGTGCAGCGCGGAGATCTGATCGTAGAAGGCATCCCCGCCTTTGTCGAAGCGGCGCAGATTGTGCGCGAGAGCGTTTTGCACGAAAACGCCGTCGATGCTCGTGATGCCGGCGCTGGTGGCGGCGGTCTGGAGGATCTCGAGCAGGTTGAGCAGCCGCCGGGCGTCTCCGTCCGACAGGCCGATAACGCGCTCCCGCGCGCCCGCATCGAACACGAGCCCGGTGAGAGCGCGCTCGCGCGTGCGGTCGAACAATTCTCCCAGCTCCGCAGCCGAGAGACTCCGCAGTACGTATACCGACGCGCGAGAAAGCAGTGCCCCGATGACCTCGAAGGAAGGATTCTCCGTCGTTGCCCCTATGAAGGTGAGCAGCCCCTGCTCGACGAAAGGAAGGAAGGCGTCCTGCTGCGCCTTGTTGAAGCGGTGGACCTCGTCGACGAAGAGTATCGTGCGCCGTCCCGATGTCGCGAGCGCTTCGCGCGCGCGCTGCACCGCGTCCCTGATGTCCTTTACCCCCGAGAACACCGCCGAAAGCGCGATGAACTCGGCCCCGAAAGCGTCCGCCATGAGCCGCGCGATGCTGGTTTTCCCGGTTCCGGGCGGACCCCAGAGGATCATCGAGTGCGGCTTGCCCGCGTCGAACGCGAGGCGAAGCGGCTTGCCGGGCCCGAGCAAGTGCGGCTGCCCGACGACTTCGGCGAGCGACTTCGGCCGCATCGCCTCGGCCAGCGGAGGCGGGGGCGCGACAGCAGGAAACAAATCAACCATCCGGCCGTGTGCGACGGAGGCTAGTTGACATCGCCGATCACGTCGGCGCCCTTGGGCGGCGCGAAGCGGAACAGCCCGGGATCCAGCCTGGGATTGCGCTCGAGCGAGGTGAACTTGAGTATCGTGGTCTGACCGAAATTATCGACGAGTTCCATGACCCGAAGCCCTGAGCTTCCGAACCCCATGCGGATTTTCTCGAAGTTTCCTTCCTTGTCGCGAGGCAAGGCCTGGCGCCACTCGAACCCGTCCCGG
>DASSJA010000031.1:0-5654 GCA_035691445.1 Burkholderiales bacterium
GCGCCTGCTGCAGGCCCTTTGGCAGATCGATGCCGCAGATTTTTCCCGTCTTCTGATAGTCCTTCCAGCCCGAGCCGATGAGGTAACCGCGCACCACGGCTTCGATCGGCAGCGGCCTTAGCTTTTTTGCGACTACCGCGCGCCCTTCGACCTGTGCCGCCTCCTCGCGGCCCTTGACCACCGTGTCCGGAGCCGCACCGTCCAGATGGTTGGGAACGATGTGGCCGAGTTTGCGGAACCAGAAATTGGAGAGCTCGTTCAGCACCCGGCCCTTGTCCGGGATCGGGTCGGGCAGGACGACATCGAACGCCGACAGGCGGTCCGTCGTAACGATGAGCAAATGGTCCCTGCCCACCGCGTACATGTCGCGGACTTTGCCTCTGCCGAGCAGCGGCAAGCTCTTGATATTGGATTCGTAGAGCGCCGCCATGCTAGGCCGCCTGCTTCTCGAGATCGGACCGGTACTTGCCCTGCGCCGCTAGGCTGTTCATGCGGGCGCGGTGATGGAACGCGCGCTGCGCGGCGGCAACGTTCCCCGGCGCGCCGCACCAGGTCTTGAGCGCGGCGTTCTGCAGGGCCCGGCTGTACGAGAAGGTAAGCGGCCAGGGCAGGCCCGGCATTCTCGCCATTTCGTTCAAGTGTGCGGTTGCGGCTTCGTCGCTCTGCCCGCCCGAGAGGAACACCACGCCGGGCAGCGCGGCCGGCACGGTGCGCCTCAGGCAGCGAACCGTCTCCTCGGCGACCCGATCCACGCCGGCCTGTTTGGGGCAATCCTTGCCGGACACGACCATCGAAGCCTTCAGAACGACGTGCTCGAGCGACACGTTGTAGGCGCGCAGCGCCGCAAACAGCGAGGTGAGCGTCGCTTCGGTGGCGTCGTAGCAGTGCTCGATAGTATGGTCGCCGTCGAGCAGGACCTCCGGCTCCACGATGGGCACGATCGAAGCCTCCTGGCATAGCGCCGCATAGCGGGCGAGCGCGTGGGCGTTGGCGAAGAGGCATGCGTGGCTGGGAATGCCCCGGCCGATGGTGATGACGGCCCGCCATTTGGCGAAGCGGGCGCCCAGCCTGAAGTACTCCTCCAGCCTTCCCCGCAAGCCATCCAGCCCCTCCGTGACCTTCTCACCGGGCGACAACGCGAGGTCGTGGATGCCCTTGTCGACCTTGATGCCGGGGATGATGCCCTTGCGACCGAGGTATTCGGGGAACGGCTCGTTGCCCGAAACGGTGCTCTGCCGCAGCGTTTCGTCGAACAGGATCACGCCGCTCACGAATTCCTCCATACCCTTGGTCGTGAACAGAAGATCGCGGTAGGCGCGGCGATTCGATTCGGTGCTCTCGACGCCGACCGACTTGAAGCGCTTCTCGCAGGTGCCTGCGGATTCGTCCGCGGCGAGCAGCCCTTTGCCCTTGGCGACCATGGCAGCGGCGGTCTTGGAAAGCAGGTTTCGGTCCATTGAAGATCCTGGCGGGAAGGTCCACAATTTTAACCGTTTAGGCAGCCACGCTGCCACGGAGGCCGGTCGCTAGCCGGCCGAGCGCGCGGTCCGGGCAACTTGGGTCCGATCGCTGAGCTTTCGCAGCCCAGACCTGCACTATCCCCGGCGGTGCTCGCCCACCTTCACGATTTTCATGGTGTTGGTGCCCCCTGCCTTGCCGATAGGCTCACCGATGGTGACCACGATGAGGTCGCCCTTCTGTACCAGACCATTCCTCACCAGGACGTTTTCGGCTTCTTCCATCAGCTCCTCACGGTCGTGACCTACGTACCTCACCATCAAGGGATAGGTGTCGCGAAACAGCGCGCAGCGGTAACGGGTAACGGTCTGCGAGGTAAGCGCGTAGATGGGCACACCGCAATTGATGCGCGACATCCACAGCGCAGTCGAGCCCGACTCGGTGAGCGCGGCGATCGCCTTGACCTTGAGGTGGTACGCGGTGAACAGCGCCGCCATGGCAATCGACTGATCGACGCGTGTGAACACCCGATCGAGAAAGTCGCGGTCCAGCGTCACTTCGGCCGAGCTCTCGGCGACCTCGCAGATGCGGCTCATCGCCGCGATGGTCTCCACCGGGTACCGACCGCTCGCGGATTCCGCCGAAAGCATCACCGCATCCGTGCCGTCGAGCACGGCGTTCGCCACATCCGAAACCTCCGCGCGAGTGGGGACGGGGCTTGAAATCATCGACTCCATCATCTGAGTGGCCGTGATGGTCAGCTTGTTCTGTTCGCGCGCAAGCCGAATCATGCGCTTCTGCAGCGCGGGAACCGAGGCATCGCCGACTTCCACGGCGAGGTCGCCTCGCGCCACCATGATTCCTTCGCAGGCCGACATGATGTCGGTCAGCGCCTTGGGCTCGACCGCTTCGGCGCGCTCGATCTTGGCGATAAGGAACGCGTCACCCCCGGCGGCGTGCAGAAGCTGTCTCGCCATCGTCATGTCGGCGCCGGACTTGGGGAAAGACACGGCAAGGTAGTCGACCTTGATCTTAGCGGCAGTGCGAATGTCCTCCGCGTCCTTGGGCGGAAGAGCGGGGGCGGTGAGCCCGCCGCCGAGACGGTTGATGCCCTTGTTGTTGGAGAGCACCCCGCCATGGCGCACGCGGCAGTAAACCTTGTTACCCGACACTTTTTCGACCTCGAAGACGATCCTCCCGTCATCCAGGAGCAGCACGTCGCCGGGCCGGACGTCGCGCGGCAGCTCCTTGTAGTCCAGGCCGACGCGGCCGTCTTCACCCAGCTCGCAGTCGGCATCGAGGACAAAGGTATCGCCCGGATTCAGAGTGACCTTGCCTTCCTTGAACCTGCCGATGCGAATTTTGGGGCCTTGCAGATCGCCCATGATGCCGACCGTGCGCCCGGTTTTTCTGCATGCTTCGCGCACCAGCTCGGCCCGCCTTTCATGATCCGCCGCGGTGCCGTGCGAGAAATTCAGTCGCACCACATCCACTCCGGCTAGAAACATCCGCTCGAGCGTTTCAGGATCACTGGAGGCCGGCCCCAGCGTGGCGACGATTTTGGTGCTTCTGCTCATTGACCCTCCGAAGAACCGTTCTACCGGAATTTTGGCATCGAGGGGCCACTTTCGGCTATATTTCCGGTCTGCGCCAGCCGCGGAGCCCTTGATTCGAGAGCCGGGAAGGTCACGGCGGCGGCCCTTGAAGCGGGAATGCAAGGGTCCACCCCGGCCTGGATCGCCATGGGAGAAGACACGTGCTTGCCACGCAGATTCGCCAGAAGGACGGGATCTTTTACTTCGGGAGCGTTCGCGCTCCCGAGCTCCTCGCCAAAGTCCGCTTCATCAGCCGCTTCTACGGCGACGGCGAGGAAATCACGCCGGCGCGCGTTTCCCAGGACGACGAGATCGCCCAGTTCATAGCAAAAATCGAACGCACCGACCGCGCCTTCCAAAGGACGCTGTCGCGCGCCAAGGTAAGGCAGCTCAAGAACTTCTACGAGACGGCGATTACCCAGCCGCCGATCCCGGGGACGGTGTTGCTGTTCACCCCCGAAAAGCTGCGTTTTCAGGCCGCCGGCGGCACCGACGGCGTCGGGCAGCTGGCCGAACCTCAGTCGAAGTTCCTGATCATCGACGGCCAACACCGGCTGGCGGCCTTGCGGTTTTACCTGGAGGAACGCCCGGACGACGCTAAGACGATCAACGTCCCCTGCGTGATCTTCGACGGTCGCAGCGAGGACTTCGCCACCGAGATGTTCGTGATCATCAACTCGACACCCACGCGCATCAACAAGAGCCATCTCGTCGACCTGTACGAGCGCGTCTCCTGGGCGGAGCCTCATCGCAAATTCGCCGCCCGGCTGGTCGGCAGCCTGTACAGCGAAGGGGACAGCCCGCTGCGCTACCGGATCAACCGGCTCGGCGGTCGCAGCCAGCAGGACAAGTGGATCCTCCAGGCGGAGCTGTTCAACGAGCTGCACCGCTGGGTCAACCGCGACTGGCGGCGCATCCAGATCGCGGGGGGAAGCAGCAAGGAAGTCCCGCGGTACTACGGCATGGTGCGCGATTTCCTCAAGGTAGCGGAGCGCGTTTGGGGCGAAGCGTGGGGGCACGCGAACTACATGGTCACCAAGCCCGTGACGCTCAAGGCGATGATCCGCGTCTGCGCCGACCTCGCCCGCGAGGACGGAGAGCCGGCAGATAGCCGGCTCAAGCGCTGGGAGGACCGGCTCGGCCCCTGGCGCGAGCAAGTGAAGGCCTTTCGCGTCGAAGGCTTCTACGAGCGGTTCGCCGCGAAGGGAGAAGTCGAACGCGTGGCGCGCGTGCACCGTGAGCTCGGCCGCGCTGCGGGGATCGAATCCCGGCCTGCGAAGTAGCGGCCCTAGGCCATCGCGCGCTGCTCCAGGATTTCGATTGCCGGCAGCTTTTTCCCCTCGAGAAACTCGAGGAAAGCTCCTCCCCCCGTAGAAATGTAGGAGATCCTCGTCGCGACGCCGTACTTGGCGATGGCGGCCAGGGTTTCGCCGCCTCCCGCGAGAGAGAACGCTCGGGACCCGGCGATGGCCTGGGCGATCGCCCGGGTTCCCTGACCGAACTGGTCGTACTCGAACACCCCGACCGGTCCGTTCCAGACGATCGTTCCAGCGCCGGAGAGCAACCGGGCAAACGCCGCCGCGGTGCTCGGTCCGATGTCCAGGATCATGTCGTCCGACTCGACGTGCTCGACCAGCTTGATCTGCGCCTGGGCCGTCGGGAGGAGCTCCTTGGCGCAGACCACATCCAGCGGGAGCGGGATTTCGCCGCCCTTGGTTAGCAGCATCGCGGCGATGCGCTTCGCCTCGCCGACGAGCTCCGGCTCGACGAGCGACTTTCCGACCCTCATTCCGGCCGCAAGCATGAAAGTGTTCGCGATTCCCCCGCCGGCGATGAGGCGATCGACTTTTTCGGAAAGCGCCGAGAGCGCGGTCAGCTTGGTCGACACCTTGGAGCCCCCTACGATGGCGATCAGCGGTCGCGCGGGGCGCTCGAGAGCCTTCGAGAGGGCTTCTATCTCGGCAGCCATCAGCGGGCCGGCGCAGGCGATCGGGGCATACCTTGCGATGCCGTGGGTAGTCGCTTCGGCCCGGTGGGCGGCACCGAATGCGTCATTGACGTAGACATCGCACAGCGCGGCCATCCTCCGCGCCAAGTTATCGTCGTCTTTCTTCTCGCCCCTGTTGAAGCGGCAGTTCTCTAGGAGCACGACCTGCCCGGGCTCGACTGAAACTCCTCCCAACCAGTCGCGCCTGAGGGGCACTTCCCTGCCTAGGAGCGCCGATAGGTGTTTCGCGACGGGAGCAAGCGACTCCTTCTCATCGAGCAGACCCTCGGCGGGCCTGCCGAGGTGGGACGCCAGGAGCAGGCGGGCGCGGCGCGAGAGCGCCTCCTCGATGCCAGGGAGCGAGGCACGGATACGCGTGTCGTCGGTCAATTTTCCGTCCCGGATAGGGACATTGAAATCGACGCGCATGAACACCCGCTTGTTCCTCAGGTCGAGGTCCAACATCCGCAAAACGGGCATGCTACTTGGCGGCCATCAAGGCAACCGCCACATCGAGCATGCGGTTGCTGAATCCCCACTCGTTGTCGTACCAGGAATACACCTTTACCAGCGTACCTCCGGAGACCTTGGTGAGCGTCGCGTCGAACACCGAG
>DASSJA010000032.1:0-4654 GCA_035691445.1 Burkholderiales bacterium
ACCGCCTCGAAGAGGAGCCGCAGCGCGCCGCGAGCCTGGGCTCGGGCGTGATCGTGAGCTCCAAGGGGTACATCCTCACCAACCATCACGTCGTCGAGGCGGCTGATGAAATCGAAGTAGCTCTGGCCGACGGCAAGAAACTGAGAGCGCGCGCGGTCGGCTCCGATCCTGAAAGCGATATCGCGGTCCTTCAGGTCGAGGGGGGACCGGTTCCGGCGATCACCTTCGGGGACGCCGATGCCCTGCGCGTCGGCGACGTGGTGCTCGCTATAGGCAACCCGTTCGGTGTCGGACAGACCGTGACCATGGGCATCGTGTCGGCCCTGGGCCGCAGTCAGCTCGGCATCAATACGTTCGAAAACTTCATCCAGACCGATGCCGCAATCAATCCTGGCAACTCGGGCGGTGCGCTCATCGACACGGCGGGGAACCTGGTCGGCATCAACACGGCGATCTACTCGCGCTCGGGCGGATCGCTCGGCATCGGGTTCGCGATACCGACTTCGATCGCCAAGCAGATCATGGAGCAGATCATCCAGACCGGCAGCGTGACTCGAGGCTGGATTGGCGTGGAGGCCCAGGAGATCACGCCGGAGGTCGCCGAGTCGTTTCAGCTCTCTTCCACCAACGGCGTCCTCATCGCGACCGTGCTGCGCGGCGGCCCCGCCGAAAAAGCCGGCCTGAAGCGGGGGGATGTGCTGGTCGCGATCGAGGGAAAGCCGGTGAAGGACCCTAACTCCATGCTGAACCTCGTGGCGGCTCTCGTTCCGGGGAAGCCCGCCGCAATACAGATCAAGCGAGACAGTGCCGACGTGGAGATAAAAGTAACCGTCGGCAAGCGCCCCAGGCAGCAGCGGCTGCCGCGCTGACGTCCGCGTTGCCTATTCCTGCCCTGCTCCGGTCTGCTTGAGGTTCTTGTCGAGCTCGTCCCCCGCCGCCGCCTCCGTCGCGGCGGACGGCCGTCCCACGAAGCGCGCGAGCACGAGGCCGAGCTCGTAGAGGAACCACAGGGGCACTGCCAGCATGAATTGCGAAATCACGTCCGGAGGCGTGAATATCGCCCCGATCACGAACGCCCCGACGACCACATACGGTCGGATCTCCCTGAGTTTGTCCAGGGAGATCACTCCCACCCGCACCAGCACGATGACGAGGACCGGGACCTCGAAGGTCACTCCGAACGCGACGAACGTAGTCAGCACGAAGGAGAAGTATTTGTCGATGTCTGTCATCCACGCGACGCCTTCCGGGGCGATCTTCGCCATGAACCGGAACACCATCGGGAACACCAGGAAATACGCGAACGACATGCCGACCAGGAACAGCACCGAGCTGGCGAAGACCAGCGGCAGCACCAGGCGTTTCTCGTTCGCGTACAGCCCGGGCGCCACAAACGCCCAGATCTGATACAGGACGTAGGGCAGCGCGATCAGGAACGCCACGAGGAAAGCCACCTTGACCGGTACGAGAAACACGCCGACCACGTCGGTGGCGATCATCTGGCCACCGGCGGGAAGGGCGGCCATCAAAGGCTGGGCGAGGAGAGCGTAAAGTTCTCTAGCCAGGGGGAACAGGCACAGGAACACCAAAATCACCGCGAGGATTGCGCGCAGGAGCCGGTCGCGCAGCTCGACCAGGTGGGAAATGAAGGTGTCCTGCGTGGTCATCGTGCCGGAGCCGGTTCAGGCTGCGGTCTTTTCCGGCGGTGACGGTGTGCCCTGCGACCCTTGTCCGGTCTCGCCCTGTACCTTAGCCGGCTGTGCCGGCGCAGGGTCTTCCGGAGCCGGTGATGCTGGCGCCTGCTCCTCGATCCGAGTCATCGTGTTCAGCTCGTTCTCGGTCTTCGCGACCTCGCCTTGCACCGTACTCTGGAAGCCGCGCGCGGCGTCCTCGACCGTGCTCCTGAACTTGCGCAATTCCTCGAGTTCGATCTCGCGGTTGATGTCGGCTTTGACGTCGTTGACGTAGCGCTGCAGACGGCCGAACAAATGGCCCAGGGTGCGTGCAACGCGCGGCAGGCGTTCGGGCCCGATGACGATGAGCGCTACCACGGCGATCACCATCAGCTCGGAGAATCCGACGTCAAACACGGTGGTTGAACGAGTCGTTCAAAGGCCGGGAACACCCGGCGTCCGGACACCCGCGAAGACCCTCAGGTCTTCGCCTTGTCCTTGACCTCGCCCTCGATGGTGCGCCCGCTCAGCTGGGCCGAGGAATCGTTCTCGGAGTGCTTCTCGGAGTCCTTCATGCCGTCTTTGAATCCACGCACCGCTCCGCCCAGGTCGGCACCGATATTGCGCAATTTTTTCGTGCCGAAAACCAGCAAGACGATCAGCAATACGATCAGCCAGTGCCAAATGCTCCAGGTACCCATAGCGTTACCCTTTCAATTGCGTTTCAGCATCGGTCCCAAGGGTTCCGGGCCGCCGATGACATGCACGTGCAAATGATACACCTCCTGCCGGCCGATACGTCCCGCGTTGATGATCAGGCGAAAGCCGTCGGTCGAGCCCTGCTCGCGCGCGAGGCGAGGTGCCGTAGCGAGAATCTTGCCGAGAACCGTCTGCTGGCTCATGTCGCAATCGGCGAGGGAGGCGATGTGCTGCTTGGGGATGATCATGAAATGCACCGGAGCGAGCGGATGGATGTCGTGGAAAGCGAAGATGTCGGCATCTTCGTAGATCTTCCGGCTCGCGATCTCGCCCCGGACGATCTTGCAGAAAAGACAATTGGCCGCGTCCATCCTACTTCCGCTCCGTCTTGGCGCGCTGCTTGTCCGCCCGCGCCGCTTTCTCGTCGATCCCCGATATGCCCTCCCGGCGGCGCAACTCGGCGAGCACGTCGGCGGGTCGCAGGCCGAACTGCGCCAGCATGATCAGGCAGTGGAACCACAGGTCGGCGGTCTCGCCGACGATGCGCAGGCGATCGCCGTCCTTGGCCGCCATCACCGCCTCGGTCGCCTCCTCGCCGACTTTTTTTAGGATAGCGTCCGGGCCGCGCGCGAAGAGCCGGGACACGTACGACTTCTCCGGGTCGCCCGACTTGCGCGATTCCACCACGTCCGCCAGCCGCTCCAATATGTCGCTCATCGTCCGTAGATTTCCTTGGGATCCTTGATCACCGGCTCCACCGTCACCCAGCGCCCGTTGTCCAGCTTCTGGAAGAAACAGCTGTGCCTTCCGGTGTGACACGCGATTCCCCCTCCCTGCTCGACCTTGAGGAGGACGACATCCTCGTCGCAGTCCAGGCGTATCTCCCGCACCGCCTGGACGTTTCCGGACTGTTCTCCTTTTTTCCAGAGGCGCTTCCTCGAGCGCGACCAGTAGTGCGCCTCCCCGGTCGCCACCGTCTTCGCCAGCGATTCGCGATTCATCCACGCGAGCGTGAGCACGTCGTTGGTCGACGCCTCCTGCGCGATCGCGGGAACCAGACCGTGTTCGTCCCACTTCACACTATCCAGCCATTCTTCGCTCATCGCTCCCGCCGTCTCTATAGCCTGACTTCGATTCCCTGCTTCGCCATGTGCAGCTTGGCCTCTCGCACCGTGAACTCGCCGAAATGGAAGATGCTCGCCGCAAGGACTGCGTCGGCGGGACCTTCCAGGACGCCTTGGGCGAGATGTTCCAGTCCGCCCACCCCGCCGCTCGCTATCACCGGAATGTCCACCGCGTCGGAGATCGCCCGTGTCAGCGCCAGGTCGAATCCGGCCCGCGTGCCGTCGCGGTCCATGCTCGTGAGCAGAATCTCGCCCGCGCCCTGCTCCTGCATTCTACGCGCCCAGTCAACCGCATCCAATCCCGCCTGCCTGCGCCCGCCGTGGGTGAACACTTCCCATCTCGCCCCCGAGCGCTTTGCGTCGATCGCGACGACGATGCATTGCGCGCCGTAGCGACCCGAAGCATCCGCGACAAGCTGCGGGTTCTGGACCGCGGCCGTGTTGATCGAGACCTTGTCGGCCCCCGCGTTGAGCAGTCGCCTGACGTCATCGACCCTGCGCACCCCGCCTCCCACGGTCAGCGGAATGAACACTTGTGCGGCGACTTTCTCGACGACGTGGAGGATCAGGTCGCGATCCTCGGAGCTCGCGGTGATGTCGAGAAACGTCAACTCGTCGGCACCCTGCTCGTTGTAGCGCGCCGCGATTTCGACCGGGTCCCCCGCGTCGCGCAAGCCTACGAACTTGATCCCCTTGACGACGCGCCCGCGATCGACGTCCAGGCAGGGGATGACGCGCTTCGCGAGGGCCATGGTAGGCGGGCGAGGTGAATCGCGACTTCGTCGCGATGTCGCTTCAATCCTTGCTCTTCCCGAGCTTGTCGGCTTCGGCCTGGGCCTTCTTGAAGTCGAGCTTGCCCTGGTAGATGGCGCGCCCCGTGATGACGCCGTTGATGCCTTCGGATTCGATCTTGCAAAGCGCCTTGATGTCGTCGATGCTGGTCAGGCCGCCGCTCGCGATCACGGGAACGCGCAGCTCCCGGGCGAGCTTCAGCGTTGCCTCGATGTTGACTCCAGTCAGCATGCCGTCCCGGCCGATATCGGTGTAGATGAGCGCTTCGACGCCGTAGTCCTGGAACTTCTTCGCGAGGTCGACGACGTCGTGACCCGTCATCTTGGACCAGCCCTCGACGGCGACCTTGCCGTCCTTGGCGTCCAG
>DASSJA010000033.1:0-2620 GCA_035691445.1 Burkholderiales bacterium
CGAGCGGCGCCGCAGCGCCGCCCGAATCGCCGCCGCTGCCGCGCGCGTTCTCATTCAACATGATAGTTCGGTGCTTCCTTGGTGATCTGCACGTCGTGCACGTGCGACTCGCGCATGCCCGCCGAGGTGATCTCGACGAAATCCGCCTTCGCGCGCATCTCGTCGACCGTGCGGCAGCCGGTGTAGCCCATGCTCGCGCGCACGCCGCCCATGAGCTGCAGGATGATCGCGGTCACCGGCCCCTTGTAGGGCACTCTGCCCTCCACGCCCTCGGGGACCAGCTTGTCGGCGTGCACCGACGAATCCTGGAAGTAGCGGTCGGCCGCGCCCTGCTGCATCGCCGAGAGCGAGCCCATGCCGCGGTAGGACTTGTACGAGCGCCCCTGGAAGAGCTCGATTTCCCCGGGGGATTCCTCGGTGCCGGCAAAAAGGCTCCCGAGCATGACCACGTGCGCGCCGGCAGCGATCGCCTTCGCCACGTCGCCGGAGAACCGTACCCCTCCGTCCGCGATGAGTGGCACCCCGCTTTTTTCCAGCGCCTGAGCGACGTTCTGGATCGCGGTGATCTGGGGAATCCCGACGCCGGCGACGATCCGCGTGGTGCAGATCGAGCCCGGGCCGATGCCGACCTTGACTGCGTCCGCCCCCTGGTCGACGAGCGCCTTGGCCCCGTCCGCGGTGGCGATGTTCCCGCCGATCACCTCCGCCGAGCCGGCGTTCTGCTTGATCCAGCGCACCCGGTCGAGGACGCCCTGCGAATGCCCGTGCGCCGTGTCGACCACGATGGCGTCCACTCCGGCTTCCACGAGCGCTGCGACGCGCTCCTCGGTCCCCTCGCCGATGCCGACTGCGGCGCCGACTCGCAGCTTGCCGTGCTGGTCCTTGGCCGCGTCCGGATGCTCGCTCGACTTGAGGATGTCCTTCACGGTGATGAGGCCCCGCAGCTCGAAGCCGTCTCCCACGACCAGTACCCGCTCCAGGCGGTGCTTGTGCAGGAGCGCGCGCGCTTCCTCGGGGCTCGCGCCTTCCTTCACGTAGATGAGCCGCTCGCGCGGGGTCATGATCGAGCGCACCCGCGCGTCGAGATCGGTCTCGAAACGGTAGTCGCGGTTGGTGACCATGCCGACGACCCTGCCCTTCTCCACCACCGGAAATCCGGACACGCGGTGCTGCTGCGTCAGCGCGAGGAGCTCGCGCACCGTGATGTCCGGCGACACCGTCACGGGATCGCGCAGCACGCCCGATTCGTAGCGCTTCACCTTGGCGACTTCGACAGCCTGCTTCTTCGGGGGAAGATTCTTGTGGATGATGCCGATTCCGCCTTCCTGCGCGATCGCGATCGCGAGGCGCGCTTCGGTGACGGTGTCCATCGCCGCCGAAACGAGTGGGATGTTGAGCTGGATCTTGCGGGTCAGCCGGGTCTTGAGGCTGACTTCACGTGGCACTACGCGGGAGTGGGCAGGGACAAGGAGGACGTCGTCAAAGGTGAGAGCCTTCTGAACTAGACGCATTGCCACACCCAAAAGGCGCATTATACGCAAGCCGCAACTCCCGGTAAATCCTGCACTTTTCGGTCCGCCGTGCGATTGACTCGGGCGTTAAAACTCGCTATGGTGCGCCTCACTTGCGGGGGAAACTGGCCATGATCCGCTTCGCATTTTTCACCCTTGCGCTGATCGCCGCTGCAGGCGTGCAGGCCCAGGTGTACAAGTGCGCCGACGCGAGCGGCAACATCTCCTATTCGCAGAGACCCTGTCCGGCGAACATGAAGCGGGAACCCATGTCCCGCGGCGCCATCCCGCGAGCGCCGGCTGCCCATTCGGACGAGGGCGCGGCCGACAAGGCGGCGAAGGGCGAGGCGGGCAAGAACGCTCCCAAAACCCCGGCACAGCAGGAGCAGGCGTTCCGCCAGCGCCTGCAGGATCAGGCCAAAGCCGAGAAGGACGCAGCTCAGAAAGCCGCTGAGGCGAAGCGCAAGGAGGAAAACTGCCGCAACTCCAAGCAGCGCCTCGCACAATACGAGATCGGCGGCCGCATTACGCGCATCAACGAGCAGGGCGAGCGCTACTACATGGATGACGCGCAGATCGAGTCGGAGAAAGCCCGCGCGAGCGCCGATGTGTCGCAGTTTTGCAACTGACGTTCAGCCCTTCGCGCCCTTTTTTTTCGCGGCGCGCATCCTCCTGAGGTCCTTGGGGTCGACCTGCAGCGGCCGGTAGATTTCCACCCGGTCGCCGTCCCGCAGGATCGCGTTGGCCGGAACCGCCTTGCCGTAGATTCCGACACGCCCCGAATCGAGCTGGCGGAATTCTTCCGCCAGGCCGCTCACCGCGAGCGCGTCCACCACGGTGCTGCCCGCCGGCAACCGGACCCGGCGGACTGTCTGGCGCCGCGGGCGGGCGAACACGACGTCTACGGTGATGGTTGCCGGGCTCATGCGCCGCCGAATTGCTGGTCGGCGCGCCGCGCGAAGGCGTCGACCTGGCTGCTCGCGATTTCCTCGAACACCGCGCCCGCGAGCTTTTCGAGCACCGTGCTCGCAAACTCGTAGCGCAGATTCAATTCGACTCTGCAGGCCCCCGCCGAGAGAGCGGTAAACGACCAGCTTCCCTCCAGCCGG
>DASSJA010000034.1:0-7151 GCA_035691445.1 Burkholderiales bacterium
CTCTTTCCGACTCAGATCACGATTGCGACCTCGAACATCGGCGGCCTCGGCCGCGAGTGCGCGCGCCTGTTCAACGATTGGGTCGCGAAGCTGGTAAAGGGCAACGAGAGCGTATTCCTGCCCGTGGCGATGGCGCCGGCGGGATGCCCGGAAGCCATGGCCGACGAGCTGAAGCGCTGCGTGAAAGAGCTGGGCTTTCGCGCCTCGCACCTCGTACCTTACTGCGGCTCGCGCAATCTGGACGACCCGGCCTTCTATCCCTACTACCAGGCGGCCGAGGAGCTCGGCGTGCCTCTCCTTTGCCATCCGAACAGCAACGGGGAGCTCGTCGACCGCTTCGACAATTTCTACAAGACCCACGTGCTCGGGCGCCCGACCAACTGCAGCGCGGCGCTCGTCGCCCTCGTTCTGGGCGGAGTGTTCGAGAAATTCCCCGGGCTCAAGGTCGTGTTCTTCGAGTGCAGCGCCGAGTGGATCCTCTACTGGATGCACCGCATGGACGACGACTGGGAATGGGCGAAGGATTTCCCGCAGATCTCGGGCATGCTCAAGACGGCGCCCTCGGAGTACGTCCGGCGGAACTGCTACGTGACCTGCGAGGCCGACGAGGCCGATCTCGCGCGGCCAATCGCCGAGCTCGGCGACGATCACATCCTCATGGCGAGCGACTATCCGCACTTCGACTCGGAGTTTCCGCACACCGTTGCGAGCATCCGCGCGCGGAAGGATCTGAGCGCTCGCCAGAAGGACAAGATCCTGGGGGAAAATGCGGCTCAACTGCTTCGTCTTTAGCCTGCTCCTCGCGGAAGCCGGCGCGACCGAGGCGCTCGCCGTCGATCCGTCGCCCCGCGTTGCCGCGGTGGCCGCGTACGCGGGCGCGGACCGCACCGCACGTCTGGCCGCCGGCGCGAGGAAGGAAGGCGAGCTGATGCTCTACTCCTCGCTCACGCAGGAAGACCAGCTCAGGCTCGCCTCGGACTTCAAGCAGCGCTACGGCGTCGCGGTCAAGTTCTGGCGTGGCAGCCAGGCGCACATCCTCCAGCGCGCGGGCAGCGAGGCGCGGGGAGGCCGCTTCGAGTTCGACGTGCTCGAGACGAACGCCCCGCAGATCGAGGTGCTCGCGCGCTCGAAGCTGCTGCAAAGGATGAATTCGCCCTACCTCGAGCAGGAGCTGCTGCCCGAGACCGTTCCCGACCACGGCGAGTGGGCGCCCGACCGCCTGAACCTGCTCGTGTACGCCTATAACACCAACCTCGTGAAGCCGGGTGACGTTCCGAAGAGCTGGCCGGACCTGCTCGAGCCGAAGTGGAAGCTCCGCATCGGCATGGAATCCACCAATGTGGAGTGGTTCGCGGCCCTGGTGGAATCGATGGGCGAGAAAGCGGGCCTGGAACTGTTCCGGCGCATGGTGGACAACGGCGTAGCCGTTCGCACCGGCCACAATCACAGCGCGGTTCTGGTCGCCGCGGGAGAGATTCCCCTCATGCTGGGCATCTACAGCCACGACGCCGAGCGCATGAAAGCGAAGGCTGCGCCCGTCGACTGGTTCGTGCTGGCGCCTGCAATCGTGCTGCCTTCCGCGGTCGCGGTCTCGCGCCGGGCGCCGCACCCGTACGCAGCCGCGCTCTTCTACGACTACATGCTCACCGACGGCCAGCGCTTCTACACGGAAGTGCACCGAATCCCGGCGAACCGCAGCTACGACACGCCCGTGCGGCGCCTGGTCGAGCAGCACCTCGCGTACAGGATCGTGAACGCGCGGGAAGCGATCGACGACTACGAGAAATGGCAGGGCCTGTACGAGCGCATCGTCGTCGACCGGTCGCAGCACTGAAACCGGCACCCGGCGCTCGACGCCGGGCTAAGCGGCCACCATCCCATGCACGCTGAAAAGCTGCCCCGGGTCGGTCCAGACTTTCTCCGGCGTGAACCCGGCGCGCTTGCCGAGCTCCTGGAACTCGGCGATCGAGTACTTGCAGGAAATCTCCGTGTGTATGGTTTCCCCGGGAGCGAAATCGAAGCGCCGGCCGGCCACGTGTACGATCTGCGAGTAAAGGCTTTCCAGGTGCATCTCGACGCGGCCCGCGGCCGGGTCGTAGAACGCCTTGTGGCGGAAGCGGTTCACCTGAAAATCCGCGCCGAGCTCGCGGTTGATACGATGCAGCAGGTTCAGGTTGAACCGCGCGGTCACCCCCGTCGCGTCCGCGTAGGCCGCATCGAGGGTGGCCTTGTCCTTCTTGAGGTCGACCCCGATCAGCAGCACGCTGCCCGTGCCGGCGGTCTTGCGCACTTGTTTCAGGAAGAAGAGCGCTTCGGCGGGCGTGAAATTGCCGATGGTGGACCCCGGGAAGAACACGGCCTTCCTGCGGACAGGCACGCCCACGAACTCGGGTAACGCGAGCGGCCGCGTGTAGTCGGCGCTGATGCCGACGATGTTGAGCCAGGGAAACCTCCCGGCGAGCTCGTTCGAGGAGGCCCGCAGCGTATCGATCGCGATATCGATGGGGACGTACAAACGGGTCTGCAGCGCCTGGATCAGGATCCGCGTCTTGGCCTGCACGCCGCTGCCGAATTCGATCAGCTCGGCATCGGGTCCGATGAATTGCGCGATTTCAGCGACATTGGCGCGGAGGATCGCCGTTTCGGTGCGCGTCAGATAATACTCGGGCAGCTCGCAGATGGCCTCGAACAGCCGGCAGCCTTGCTCGTCGTAGAAGTACTTCGGGGGAATGCTTTTCTTCGGCAGCGCCAGCCCTGTGAGCACGTCGTCCCGAAGCCGCTCGCCCTGAGGGAGAAAGCTGTAGAACCGAACCACCCCGGGCGCCGGAGGCTGGGGGGTAGGCTCGGGCTTCATGCCGGCTGCCGGAATCTAGCCCGGCGGGTCGATCCCTCCCCGGAAGGAGGCAAAACCATTCCCCAGCCGCAGGCTCGCGGAGGAAGGGTGCGCAGCTCGGCCGGAGGCGAATTCCAGCCACTGACGTATGCGGGTCGCGTCGCCGACACGAGTGTATTTGCCCCACGAATCGAGCAGCACGATGATAATCGAACGCCCGGCGAGCGTCACCTGCATGACGAGGCAGCGCCCGGCCTCGGCGATGTATCCGGTCTTGGACAGGCCGATATCCCAGCGGGAGCTGCGAGTCAGGTTGTTGGTGTTGCCGAAGCGCATCATGCGGCGCCCCACCTGCACCTGATAGGAGGTCGAAGTCGTGTACTCCCTGATTTTCGGGTACGCGTGCGCGGCTTCCACGAGCTTCGCGAGGTCCTGCGCGGTCGAGACGTTCCGGCCGGAAAGCCCCGTGCCGTCCTCGAATCGCGTCCCCGTCATCCCCAGGAGCTGCGCCTTCAGGTTCATGGCCAGCACGCACGAGTCCTTACCCCCGGGGTAGGAGTTCGCGATCGCCGAGGCGGCGCGGTTTTCCGACGCCATCAAGGCCAGGTGCAGCATATCGTCGCGCGTGAGGGTCGTCCCCACCTGCAGGCGCGAACGCGAACCGCGCAGCCTGTCGACGTCCGCCTTGGTGACGGTGACGAGCTCGGCGGGATCGAGGTCCGCGTCGAGCGTCACGATCGCCGTCATCAGCTTGGTCAGGGAAGCGATCGGCAGCTTCGACTCCGGGTTCTTGCCGAGAAGGATCTCACCGGAGTCCTGGTCGACGACCAGGGCCGAGTGCGACTTCAGATAGGGCTGGCGCAGCTCGCGGGCGAAGACCGTCGTCGAGACGACCGTCAAGGCAAGCAGCGACGCAAAGAGGATCCGCACCCTCCCTCCAAGCTTCTTATGTGGGCGCTCAGTTTAGCTCAGGCTCAGTTTAAATTGCAACGAAAATAAAGAGATACGCGGAATACTTCACGCTGCGTCGCGAAACGCGTCGAGGCGGCGCGCTCGCCTTCAGACCAAGGCCTGCTGGGTTTCCTCCTGCTGCTGCAAGGCCCACATCTGAGCGTACGCGCCATCTCGCCCGAGCAGGTCTCTGTGGGTGCCGCGCTCCACGATACGGCCTTGATCCAGAACCAGAATCTGGTCCGCATCCATGACGGTGGAGAGTCGGTGAGCGATGACTAGCGTGGTGCGGCCCCGGGCGATGCGATCGAGCTCCGCCTGGATGCCTTTCTCGGTCTCCGAATCGAGGGCGGACGTGGCCTCGTCGAAGATGAGAATGCTGGGATTCTTGAGTATCGCGCGCGCGATCGCGACGCGCTGCTTCTCGCCGCCGGATAGCTTGAGGCCGCGCTCGCCCACGCGCGACTCGTAGCGGTCGGGAAGGCTTTCGATGAATTCGTGGATGTGCGCCGCCCTCGCGGCCTGGATGACTTCCGCGAGCGAGGCCTCCGGCCGGCCATAGTGGATGTTGTAGAGAATCGTGTCGTTGAAGAGCACCGTATCCTGCGGCACGATCCCGATAGCGGCGCGCAGGGACGATTGCGTCAGCTCGCGGGTGTCGATCCCGTTGATCGAGACGCGTCCCGAGCCCACGTCGTAGAAGCGGAACAGGAGCCGTGCGAGCGTCGACTTGCCCGAGCCGCTGTGGCCGACCACCGCCACCTTGCTTCCGGCCGGCACGTCGAACGAAACGTCGAACAGGATCTGGCGCTTCGGCTCATAGGAAAAATCGACGTGCTCGAATCGCACTGCGGCGCTGCCCGCCGCTAGGCGCGCAGCGCCCGGCCGGTCCTCGATTTCGCGGTCCTGCTTGAGCAGGCCGAACATGCGGTCCATGTCGGCAAGCGCATGCTTGATCTCGCGATACACCATTCCGAGGAAATTGAGCGGGATGTAGAGCTGGATCAGCAGGCCGTTGACGAGCACGAGATCGCCGAGGGTCAGCGCCTTGGCGACCACGCCCTGGGCGGCGAGGACCATGAGCAGGGTCACCGCCACCGCAATGATCAGGCTCTGGCCGATATTCAGGATTCCGAGCGAGGCTTCGTTCTTGACCGCGGCCGACTCGTATTTCTGCAGATTCTCGTCGTAGCGGCGCGCTTCGTACTCCTCGTTGTTGAAGTACTTTACCGTCTCGTAGTTGAGCAGGCTGTCGATCGCGCGCGTATTGGCCTTCGAATCGAGCTCGTTCGCGCGGCGGCGGATGTCCATGCGCCATTCGGTGACCGTGACGGTGAACGCGATATACACGGCCACCGCCGTGAACGTGACCGCGGCGAAGCGCCAGTCGAACTTGGCGAGGAGGATCGCCGCCACCAGGCTGAATTCCAGAATCACCGGAATGATCGAGAACAGCATGTACGAGAGCAGCGTCGAGATGCCCCTGGTGCCGCGCTCGATGTCGCGCGAAACACCCCCGGTGTGGCGCTCGAGGTGGAAACGCAGCGACAGGCTGTGCATGTGGCGGAACACCGCGAGCGCGACACGGCGGATCGCGCGCTGCGCGACGCGCACGAACACGATGTCGCGAAGCTCTCCGAACAGCGTCGTCGAGAATCTGAGAATTCCATACGCCGCGAGCAGCGCGAGGGGCACGACCAGGGCCGCGGTCCGCGCGTCGAGCGAATCGACCACCTCCTTCAAGATGAGCGGCACGCCGACGTTGGCGAGCTTCGCGCCGATCAGGAACGCGAGCGCAAGGCCCACGCGGACCCGGAACTCCCATAGATACGGGAAAAGCACGCCGACCGCTCGCCATTCGCTGCGCGATCTCGTCGCCTTCGCTCCCTTCAGTGCAGCCGGCAAGGCAATGCGGTGGTCGTGGGCCATGGAGGAGGTCATGTTACATGGGGGCGGCCGGCGCCGGGGCAAGTGCGCGCCCCGCGGCCGCGCCCGGCGCAGGCCGAGCGGGGTATCATGCCGTATTGAGCCAAAGTGCCCGGAAGACCCGGAGGTCGTATGCCTCTTGCTGGCTGGATCGTCGCCGTCGTCGCGGTCTCCTTCGCGATCGCCTATTTGAATTCGCCCGGCTGGATCTGGATTGCGGGCGGTGCGCTCGCGCTGCTCGCGGGCCTGGGCACGGGAGCGCTGCCCCCCGACGTGCTCGTCGTCCTTGCGACGGTACTCGCCGTCTGCAGCATCGTGCTAGGCATAGCTCCGTTGCGCCGCTTGCTGGTTTCGCGCCTTGTGCTTCGCTGGTACCGCGGCCAGCTCCCGGCCATGTCTCAAACGGAGCAGGAGGCGATCGATGCAGGTACGGTGTGGTGGGACGGGGACTTGTTTTCGGGCCGCCCCGACTGGAGGAAGCTCCTGTCGCTGCCGCGGCCCAAGCTCACCCCGGAAGAGCGGTCATTCCTCGACAACGAGACCGAGCAGCTGTGCGCGATGGTGAACGAATGGGAGACCGCGCAGGTCCATCAAGACCTGTCGCCGCAGGCCTGGCAGTTCATCAAGGACAAGGGTTTCCTCGGGATGATCATCCCGAAAAAATACGGCGGGAAGGAGTTCTCCGCCACCCTGCACTCGCTGGTCGTCCAGAAGCTCGCGACGCGCTGCGGAGCCGCCGCGGTGCACGTAATGGTGCCCAATTCCCTGGGACCGGCCGAGCTCCTCCTGCATTACGGGACTGACGAGCAGAAGAATCACTATCTGCCGCGCCTTGCAAAAGGCCTCGAGATCCCCTGCTTCGGTCTGACCAATCCGCACGCCGGTTCCGACGCCGCGGCCATCCCTGATTTCGGTGTGGTCTGCAAAGGCGCCTGGGAAGGCAAAGAAGTCCTCGGCATGCGTGTCACCTGGGACAAGCGCTACATCACGCTCGGGCCGATCTCCACGCTGCTCGGGCTCGCGTTCAGGCTGCACGATCCCGATCGTCTGCTCGGCGACAAGGAAGACATCGGCATCACCTGCGCGCTCGTGCCGTCGCACACCCCTGGGGTCAACATCGGGCAACGCCACAATCCGCTCAACGCGGTGCTCCAGAACGGCCCGAATTGGGGCAAGGAAGTGTTCATGCCCCTTGACTGGATCATCGGAGGGCCGAAGATGGCGGGCCAGGGATGGCGCATGCTGATGGAGTGCCTCGCCGCCGGCCGCTCGATCTCGCTGCCGTCCTCCAGCTGCGGCTACGCCAAGCTCGCCGCACGCGCAACCGGCGCCTACGCGCGCGTGCGCCAGCAGTTCCGCACGCCGATCGGCAAGCTCGAGGGCGTGGAGGAAGCGCTTGGGCGCCTCGCCGCCAACGCCTACCTGATGGAAGCGGTACGCG
>DASSJA010000035.1:0-6064 GCA_035691445.1 Burkholderiales bacterium
CGTGAAGGCGCAGGCCGGCGAGGCCGGGCTCGATCCCCAGGCGGGTGCGGTGCTCGAGCGGGCGGCGCGCGCGGCGGCGCCGGCGCTCGATTCGCAGAGCGTCGCCGACGCGCGGCGGCTCTATCGCGAAACGCGCCTCGCGCTCGCGCCCTCTCCGCTCGCGATGGAGGAAACGCGCGATTTCCTCATCCCGGGCGCCGCAGGCGGCATCAAGGCGCGCTACTACCGTCCTCCGGGGGAGAAGCCCGGCGAGACCTTGCCCGCGGCGGTCTACTTCCACGGCGGCGGCTGGACCTGCGGCGACCTCGACACGCACGACAGCGTGTGCCGCGGCATCGCCGCGCAAGGCCGCTGCGCCGTCGTCGCGGTCGACTACCGCATGGGACCCGAGCACAAGTTTCCCGCGGCGGTCGAGGATGCGATCGCGGCGGTGAGATGGGTCAGCGCGAACGCAGAATCGCTCCACGTCGATGCCGCGCGGCTGGTGGTGGCGGGGGAAAGCGCCGGCGGCAACCTCGCCGCAGTGGTCGCCATCGCCGCGCGCGATTCCGGCCCGGCGCTCGCCATGCAGGTTCTGGTCTATCCCGTGGTCGATCAGGCGAGCGACACCGATTCCCTCCGCCGCTTCGCGCGCGGCTATTCGCTCACGCTCGAATTGCTGCGCTGGTACCAGGCGAACTATCTTCGCGACGAAAGCGACCGGGACGACTGGCGTGCGTCTCCTTTGCGCGCCGGCGACCATTCCGGGCTGCCGCCCGCGTACATCGTCACCGCCGGCTTCGATCCGCTGCTCGACGAAGGAAAGGCCTACGCCGACCGCCTCGCGCAGTCGGGCGTCTCGGTCATCTACGAATGCTTCGAAGGCCAGATCCACGGATTCGTGCCGATGGGCGGGGCGATCGCCGCCGCGCGCCACGCCCATTACCGCATCGGCCAGATGCTGCGCACGCGCTTCGGAACGTTTGCGGGCGTGCGTCCCTGAACGGCGTAGAATCACCGCATTCCCACGGCTCATCGCGATCACCGATGCTCGCGCCAGTCAAGAAAGCTCCCGTCGAACGCAGGATCGTGCGCGCAGCCTGCCCGCACGATTGTCCCGACACCTGCGCGCTCGCAGTGACCGTGGAAGACGGCGTCGCGGTCAAGGTGGAAGGAGCGAAGGACCACCCATTCACCGCCGGCACGCTCTGCACCAAGGTTGCGCGGTATCTGGAGCGGACCTACAGCAAGGACCGCGTGCTCTTTCCGCAGAGGAGAACCGGTCCGAAAGGGAAGGGCGGGTTCGAGCGCATTTCCTGGGACGAGGCGCTGGCGACGATCGCCGAAAAGTTCCGCGCTATCGAATCCGACGATCCGCAGGGCATTCTCCCCTACGACTACGCGGGCACGATGGGCTACGTCCAATGGCACTCCATGGGCCGGCGTTTCTTCAATCGGCTCGGCGCCTCCCGCCTGGACCGCACCATCTGCTCGTCCGCCGGAAAGGCCGGCGCTCAGATCACGCTGGGAGCGTCCCTCGGCATGGATCCCGAGCGCTTCGACGAGGCGAAGCTCATCCTCGTGTGGGGATCGAACCCCATCGTCTCGAACCTGCACATGTGGTCGCGCGCGCAGGAGGCGAAGCGGCGCGGCGCGAAGCTGATCGCGATCGACCCGTACCGCAGCCTCACCGCGGAGAAATGCCACGAGCACCTGGCGTTGTTGCCCGGCACCGACGCCGCTCTCGCGCTCGCGATGATGCACGTCATCATCGGCGAGAACCGCTACGACGCGGACTACGTCGCGAAATACACGCTGGGCTTCGAGCAGCTGAAGGAGCGCGTCAAGGACTATGCCCCGCAGCAGGTCGCGCAAGTCACGGGGCTCCCGGCCGATCGCGTCGTCGCGCTCGCGCGCGAATACGCGGGAACGCGGCCCGCGGCGATCCGGCTCAATTACGGCCTGCAGCGGCACGCGGGCGGCGGCATGGCGGTGCGGACGATCCTGTGCCTGCCCGCGCTCACCGGCGACTGGCGCCATCCGGCGGGAGGCGCCGTCCTCGGTACCTCGGGATTTTTCGGCATGAACGACTCGAAGCTCGAGCGGCCCGATCTGCTCAAGCTCTCGCGGAACGCGAATCCGCGCACGATCAACATGGTCGCGATCGGCGACGCTCTGCTCGAGGCGAAACCACCGGTCCGGGCGCTCTACGTATACAACTCCAATCCCGTCGCAGTCGCGCCCGAGTCGGGCAAAGTGATCCAGGGATTCTCGCGCGAGGATCTGTTCACGGTGGTGCACGAGCAGTTCTTCACCGACACCTGCGACTACGCGGACATCGTCCTGCCGGCCACGACGCAGCTCGAGCACGCCGATGTGCACAGCGCCTACGGGCACCTTTACGTGATGGCAAACAATCCCGCGATCGCCCCGCTCGGCGAGTCGCTGCCCAACAGCGAGGTGTTCAGGCGCCTCGCCGCACGGATGGGTTTCAGGGAGGAATGCTTCAAGGACTCCGACGAGGATGTGTGCCGCCAGGCGCTCGAATCGTCGCACCCGAACATGCGCGGCATCGAGTGGGAATCGCTCAAGCGCAAGGGCTGGCAGCGCCTGAACGTTCCCGAACGCTTCGCGCCCTTCGCCCAGGGGAATTTCGCCACGCCCTCCGGTAAATGCGAGTTCTACAGCGAGACCGCCCGGAGCATGGGGATGGATCCTCTGCCGATCTACATCCCGCCGCGCGAGTCGGTGCAGGCCGACCCGGTGCTCGCGAAAAAATATCCCCTCGCGATGATCTCTCCGCCCAATCGCCATTTTCTCAACTCGTCCTTCGCCAACATGCCGTTCGCGATCGCCGAGGCCAAGGAGCCGACCCTCGACATGCACCGGGCCGACGCGCGCGCGCGCGGGATCAGGGACGGCGACACCGTGCGCATCTTCAACGGCAGGGGCTCGTTCAGCGCCCGTGCGCGTGTCGGCGGGAAAGCGCGCGAGGGCGTGGTCGTTGCGCTCTCGGTGTGGTGGAAAAAGCTGACGGCGGACAAGCGCAATGCAAACGAGGTGACCTCGCAGGCCGTCACCGACATCGGCAGGGGTGCAACTTTCTACGATTGCCTGGTCGAGGTCGAACGCGTCGCGGGCTAGGGATGGCGGACAAGGTCAAGCTCGGCGCGAAGGACGCGCTCATCGTCGTCGACGTCCAGAACGACTTCTGCCCCGGCGGGCGGCTGGCGGTGCAGAAGGGCGACGAGGTCGTGCCGCTCGTCAACGCGCTCGCCAGGCATTTCGAGAACGTCGTGATCACCCAGGATTGGCATCCGGCGGGACACCAGTCGTTCGCGACCGCGCACCCCGGGAGCAAGCCCTTCGACTCGATCAGGCTTTCCTACGGCGAGCAGGTGCTCTGGCCCGACCACTGCCTGCAGGGCAGCGACGGCGCGGCGCTGCACAAGGATCTCGCCGTGCTTCACGCGCAGCTCGTGGTGCGCAAAGGCTGGCGCAAGGAGGTGGACAGCTACTCGGCCTTCCTCGAAGCCGATCGCAAGAGCCGCACCGGGCTCGAAGGCTACCTCGAGGAGCGCGGCATCAAGCGCCTGTTCGTGTGCGGGCTCGCGACGGACTTCTGCGTGGCGTGGACGGCGCTCGACGCGCGCAAGCTCGGTTTTGACTGCGCCGTGGTCGAAGACGCCTGCCGGGCGATCGACATGCAGGGCTCGCTGGCCGCGGCCTGGGAGAAGATGAAAAAAGCCGGAGTCGCGCGCGTCCAGTCCGGCGACTTCGCTTGAGGGGGAATGATGGCTATCCACGGGATGAATCACTTCAACGTGCTTACTGACAAGCTCGACGAGTCGCGCGCCTTCTACATCGGGGTGCTCGGCTTCACCGAGGGCCCGAGGCCTCCCTTGAGCTTCGGAGGCGCCTGGATGTACGCGGGCGGGGAGCCCGTGCTCCATATCTCGGAGGCGAAGCTGCCCGCCGATCCGGCGGGCGTCCTCGACCATCTCGCCTTCAGCGCGAGCGACCTCAAGGGCACGGTCGCGAGGCTCAAGGCCCACGGCGTGCCGTATACGCTCCGCCAGCAGGTCGGCACACACATCTGGCAGGTTTTCTGCAACGATCCCTGCGGCGCGAAGGTGGAGCTCGATTTCGCGCCCGACGAGGCGCCGCCCCCGGGCGCCTGAGGTGCGGGTAGTATTCAAGCTGCGTTACTGAAACCCAAGGAGGAGTCCAATGAAAAAAGCGAAACTGCTGTTGGTAGGTGGCTTGGTGGCCGCGCTCGGAGCGGGCGTGCTCTACGCGCAGGCCCCCGGCTTCAAGCGCATTCCGGTCCAGGACCAGGATCTGAGCGTCCCGGGCCGGCACGCGGTCCAGGCCAAGGCGGAGTTCGAACCGGGCGGGGTGGTCGGCAAGCACACTCACCCGGGCGAGGAACTGGGGATCGTGCTCGAAGGACAGCTGCTGCTCGAAGTCGCCGGTCAACCCGCGAGGACCGTGAAAGCCGGCGAGTCGATCTTCATTCCACCCAACACGGTCCACTCCGCCAAGAACACCGCAAAGGGCAAGACCGTCGTGTTCTCGACCTATATTGTCGAAAAGGGCAAGCCGGTCGCCATCGCGGTCAAATAGAAGAACGCGTCCGGAATCGGCAGCGCGGAGCCCGCGCTGCCGATTTTCGTTTGAATCCGACCCATGAAGCGCCCGCGCAACTGGCTGGCCGTCCCGAAGGCGATCGAGATCGTCGAGGAGGACGGGGTACGAGTGCTGCAGATCGGCGGCAACGCGATCCAGAGCGCGATGCGCCTGGACGCGCCCGACACGCTCGAGCTCGACTACGTGCGCGCGATGATGAGCTTCCTGCTCTTCTGCCCGCGGCCGCGGCGGATCCTGATGCTCGGCCTGGGCGGCGGCTCGATGGCGCGGTTCATCCACCAGCGCATGCCCGGCGCGTGCCTCGCGGTGGTGGAGATCGATCCGGGCGTCGTGACCGTCGCGCGGAAATACTTCCGCTTTCCCGAGGAGGACGGGCGGCTGGAGGTCGTGATCGGCGACGGAGCGGCGGCGGTCGCCGGACGCCCGGCAAGCTGCGACGTGCTCGTCGTGGACGGGTTCGTGAACGGCAGCGTGGCGCCCAGCCTGTGCACGCGATCCTTCTATGACGCCGCTTTCTCCGCCCTGCGCCCGCGGGGAGTGATGGTGGCCAATTTCATGGCGGACGACGGGAACCTCGAGCGCCACTGCACGCGGATCGAAAAGGCCTTCGGGAGAGCTCCGATCCTGCTCCTCGCGGAGGAGCAGGACAACCTGATCGCCTTCGCCACGCGCGGCGGCTCGCCGCGGCTGGCCTGGTCGCAGCTCCGGGCCCGCGCGCGCGCGGCGAACGCCCTCTTCGGGCTGGAGCTGGGGGAATGCCTCGCGGCGCTCAAAGAGCGCCATCCCGGCACGGGCCGGTTTCTCGATCTCTAGATGGCCCCGCCCGACGATCCCCAGCGGAACGCGGGCGCCGGCCCGGCGCAGGTCCTGTCGCTCGGCGACGCGACGGCGATCATCGTCGGTCTCATCGTCGGCGCGGGCATCTTCGGCACGCCTTCGATCGTGGCGGGCGCAGTGCAGAGCCCGGCGCTCTTTGTCGGGGCGTGGATCGCGGGCGGCGTGTTCTCGCTGATCGGCGCACTGTGCTACGCGGAGCTCGCAACGGCCTTCCCTTCGGCCGGCGGCGAATACCATTTCATCGGGCGCGCCTACGGACGGTCGCTCGCCTTTCTCTACGGCTGGGCGCGCATGACCGTCGTCGTCGCGGGCTCGATCGCCGTGTTCGCCTACCTGTTCGGCGACTACATGTCGCGCGTCGTCCATCTCGGCCCGCAGTCCTCGGCCGTCTGGGCCGTGCTCGTGGTCACGGTTCTCACCGTGGTCAACTACCTGGGGATCCGCGAGGGCAAGATCACGCAGAATTTCTTCACCTTTCTCGAGGGCGGCGGGCTGGTCCTCATCGTGGTCGCGGGCTTCGCATTCTCCCCCGAGCCTGCGCCTTCGGCCGCGCCGGCGGGCGGCGCTCCCTGGTACATGGGGGCGGGAATCGGCTCGG
>DASSJA010000036.1:0-4509 GCA_035691445.1 Burkholderiales bacterium
CAAGGACGTGCTCGGCGTCATGCAGCGATTCGCCGACGAGTCGTCGGAGGCGGCGAGCTGATTCCTCCGCCCGCGCCGGTCTGCTACGATGGATCGCGCCGTGGATACTTGTTCGGGCGGCCGCTGGCCCCATATTCGCGTGCTACAGGAGCGAATCCATGAACCCCACCTCCACCGTCCGCGAACCTACCCGCGTCGTCACCGCCCACCGCCAGCGCGAAGGCGCCGGCTTCATCGTGCGGCGCCCGTTCCCCACGCAAGGGCTCGATCTGGTCGATCCCTTCCTGCTCCTCGACGAAATGGGGCCGGCCGACTATGCCCCCGGCGAGGCGGTGGGCGCGCCCGATCATCCGCACCGCGGCTTCGAGACCATCACCTACATGCTCGAAGGCCAGTTCGAGCACGAGGACTCTGCCGGCCACAAGGGCGTGCTGCGCCCCGGCGACGTGCAATGGATGACCGCCGGCGCCGGGATCGTGCATTCCGAGATGCCCTCGCGCGAGATCCGCGACAAGGGCGGCCGCGTGCACGGCTTTCAGATATGGGTGAACCTGCCGGCGAAGCTGAAGATGACGCGGCCGCGCTACCAGGAGGTCTCGAGCGCCAAGATTCCGACCGCCGCGAGCCCCGACGGGCGAGCGCGCGTGCGCGTGGTCGCGGGCGAGGCGCTTGGCGCGAGCGCGGTGATCGACACCTACATCCCGATCGTCTATCAGGACTGGACTCTGGACGAAGGCGCCGACGTCACCGTGGCGTTGAAGGACGAACAGAAAGCCATGGCTTACGTGTTCGAGGGCTCGGCGCTCGTCGGCAACGAAGGCAAGGAGATCAAGGACGGCCAGCTCGCGATGTTCGGGTCGGGCGACTCGGTGCGTCTCCGCGGAGCGAAAGGAGGGGGCCGGATGCTGCTTCTCGCCGGCGTTCCGATTCACGAGCCGGTCGCGCGCTACGGCCCCTTCGTGATGAACACCCAGGAGGAGATCGTTCAGGCGGTGCGCGACTACCAGAGCGGCAAGATGGGGGAGATCACCCGCACCGCCGAGGTGGTCTGACGAAGGCGGCGATCGCCGCATGCTCGGGCTCCTCGCCGATCCGCAGGCCTGGATCGCGTTCGTCACGCTGACCGCGCTCGAGCTGGTGCTCGGCATCGACAACGTGATCTTCATCTCCATCCTGGTGGACAAGCTCGAGCGCGCGCGGCGCGAGCTCGCGCGCAAGCTGGGTCTTTTCCTCGCCATGTTCATGCGCATCGGGCTCCTGTTCCTGCTCGCCTGGATCACCGGGCTCGTCGCGCCGCTGTTCACGGCCCTGGGGCAGGAAATCTCCGGCCGGGACCTGATCCTCATCGCCGGCGGCCTGTTCCTGCTGTGGAAGAGCACCGTGGAGATCCATCAGCTGCTCGAAGGCGAGAAGGGCGAGGCTTCGGCCGTGTCCCGGCCCGCGTTCTCCGCCGTGGTGCTGCAGATCATCGTCATCGACATCGTTTTCTCGCTCGACTCGATCGTCACCGCGGTGGGCATGGTCGACCGCCTCGCCGTGATGGTCGCCGCCGTGGTCGCCTCGGTGGCGCTGATGATGGCCTTCGCTGGCGGCGTCGGGCGCTTCGTCTCGGCCCATCCCACGGTGAAGATGCTGGCGCTCGCGTTCCTTTTCGTCGTCGGCGTGGTGCTCATCGCCGACGGCTTCGATCACCACATCCCCAAGGGCTACGTGTACTTCGCGATGGCGTTCTCCGTCTGCGTCGAGGCGCTCAACATCCGCATGCGCCGGAAGCGCGCCGGCGCCCCGGTCGAGCTGCGCGAGCCCTACGCGCGCGACGAGGAGTGAAACACCATGGACATCGGCACAGCGATCGACCAGCTCACCAAGGATTGGGAATGGCTTTCCTTCCTCGCGCGATACTGCGCGGGAAGGAACATCGGCAAGGGCTTCTGCGAGGACATCAAGTGGTGGGTGCTGGCGGTCGCGGCGCTGCTCGTCGTGACCATCGCCTGGTGGATCTGGAGCAGGCTCGCCCGGGCCTTCGAGAGATGGAACCACCGCCGGCTGCTCGCGCAGGTCGCCGACGAGGAGACCATGAAAAAGCACGTGTGGTCGGGCTATGATGCGCCCGCGATGCCCTCCTCCGAGCAGCGCGCCGACCGGAAGTCCGGGAGATGACGGGAAAAGCGGCGCCGGGCGCCGCCTCCAGGCCGCGGGATTCCGGAATCTGTAATGGTTGTAACAGCGCTGCCCCGCTCGTTCAAATCGAACTCCCGTGGTCTAATCCGGTCTTTTGACTAGCGCTGGAGGTTCCGATGAGCGGCCTGCCCCAGGTGAGGCGCGCGGACAAGCTGATGGCGGAGGACCGTGCGCGCGAGGTGCTCGAGCGCGGATTCTGCGGGCGCCTGGCAACGGTGGGCGGGGACGGGTGGCCTTACTGCGTGCCGCTCCTTTATGTGCTGATGGAGGGGGAGATTTTCGTCCACAACACGCGCGCCATGGGGCATCTGCGCTCGAACGTCGATCGCGAGCCGCGGGTCTGCTTCGAGGTCGACCAGGCGGGGGAGGTGTTCGCCTACGGCCGATTCGAGTGCGATTCGACGCTCGCGTACGCGAGCGTGATCGCTTTCGGCCGGATCCGCGTCGTGGAGGATCTGCAGATCAAGCGGCGCTTCTGCGACGGGCTCATGGCGAAGTACGCCAGGAAGGAGTGGGAGCGACCCAAGGGCTTTTATCCGCGCATCGACCAGATCACCGTCTATGCGATCAACGTCGAGCGCCTGAGCGGCAAGGAGACGGCGCTGCCGCAGGTCTCGGAGCGGTGGCCCGCGGTGGATCACACCAAGTCGCCGAACGCGCGCGCTTGAAGGGACGCGCTTTTTCTCAGGCGGACGGCGCGGCGCCCTCCCTGAGATAGACGGGCAGGTCGGTCGTCGGCGGGCGGGCGCCGGGCACCTGGTAGAAGAGATCGGCGACGAAGCCACGGTGATAGGTGGTGTGGTTGACGATGTGAAGGAGAATCTCTCCGCGCGTCATCACCCCGCGATTGCCGCCGATCAGCGTGAAGTGAACCGGCTCGGCGAGCGCGGCCTCGGAAAGGCGGTCGCTCCAGGCGATGTACCAGTCGTCCAGCGCCCGCTGCTTGCGCCGCAGTTCCTCGAGCGGCGGATGCCCCGGGGTGTTGCGCGCGCTGAACCCGTGCTCGCGCCCTTCGAGATGCGCCTGCCAGATCAGATCGATGACGTAGTTGTGGTTGAGCGTGTGCACCATGTTCTTGAAGAGGCTGGGTCGCTCTTTGGTCGCTTCGCCTTCGGGCAGCGCGGCGACGGCGTCGTAGATGAGCCGGTTGGCCCAGTGGTTATAGCGCGTGAGCATGCGCGCGGACTTCGGGGTGATCATGGGCGGCCTCGCTGGAATATCCCGCCGGATTATGACACCCGTCGGGCGGTCCCTCGTGCCGGCGCACCCTTCTTTCGGCGGGGTGACGGAAATGGATTCTTCTCGTGTAAGATGAAGGGTTTATAAGGGAAAATGGCACCGCTTCATCAAGTGTTCGACCCCACCCCATGATCGCGGCCTCGATTTCCGCCGCCCAGCGATTCGTTCCCTCCGCGGGGCGCGTTCAGGCTTTGCTCACGCACCGCGCCGTGCCGGCAGCGGCGACGGTCGCCGCTCTCCTGTGGCTGTGCTGGGGGCTGGCGCAGGGCACGTGGCGCGTGCTTCAGCCGACTCCGCCTGCCGTGGCGCGCTCGGGCGCAGGCGACCCGGCCGATCTGGGCGCCCTCACCCGGGCGCAACCCTTCGGACGCGCCGCGCCGAAGAGCCAGGAGGTGAGCGTCGCGGCGACCAACCTGAACATCACGGTGACCGGGGTCGCGGTGCGCGCCTCGGGCGGCTGCGCGCTGCTGATCGTGCAGGGGCAGCCCGAGTCGGCGTTCTGCAGAGGCGAGGAAATTTCCCCGGGGGTAACGTTGGACGCGGTGCAGCGCGACCGCATCCTGATCCTGCGCAACGGCGTGCGGGAGGCGGTCTATCTCAAGGAGTCCGAGGGAGCAGGAAGCGCGGCCGCCGGAATCGTCGCTCCGCAGCCCATCGTTCAACCGGGCCCCTCGGGTGGGCAGCTCGTCGATCGGAGGCAATTGCAGCAGCAGCTCGGCAGGCCCGAGTTCCTCAGCCAGGCCCTGATCGTGCCCAACCCCGGCGGTGGCTTCCTGGTGCGCCAGATCCAGCCGGGCAGCCTGTACGAGAAGCTCGGCCTGCGCCCCGGGGACGTGATCCGCAACGTGAACGGCCAGGCGCTCACCAGCATGGAAGACGTGATGAAGCTGTACCAGCAGTTCGGCAGCGCCCAGCGCGTGCTGGTCGAGGTGCAGCGCCAGGGTCGCAACGAGACACTCTATTACGACATGCGCTGACGGCGGCGCCCAAAAATACTCACCACAGTCATGAAAAAATCCCCAACCCTCTCCGTGCTGGCGCTCGCGAGCGCGCTCGCGGTGCCGCTCGCCGCGGCGCAAACCCCGGATA
>DASSJA010000037.1:0-2107 GCA_035691445.1 Burkholderiales bacterium
CTCGGCTGCACGAAACCATGGCCACGAGGCCAACGATCACGCTGCGGCGCGACCAATGAAGCCATTTCGACATGAGCTCTCCAAGATGCGTTCTCGCGGTCGCGTTTCGTGCGAGCGCGCATCTTACGTCGGACACCCGGCCGCTCGCCAGGTGACGAATGCACGAGCGCCCCGAGCTGTTGGCTCGGGGCGCTCGTGACTGAAGGTCTCAGCGCTTGTGGTTCTTCGGCCGGCGCTCGTGCGCGGCCGCCTGCTTGTGGCTAGGGCTCGCCTTTTTCGCGGCGCCTTTTCTGGGCGACGCTGCGGCCGCTTTGTGCGACGGCTTCGTTCGAGCACGTTTCTCGGCCGGGGCCGCTGCCTTGGCCGGCTTCCGCTTTGCCGCGGGCTTTGCGGCTTTCGTAGACTGCGCCGCCTTCGCTGGCTTCTCTGATTTTGCCACAGCGGAGGGCGCCGAGGCCGTAACCTTCACAGCCTGCTTTGCCGGTGCAGCGACCTTCGTCTTCTTGAGAACCAGCTTGCCAGAGGGAATGGCCGGCGGAACCGCCGCGGTGGAGGGGGCAGGCGGCGTCGAGTTCGTGCTCCCCTTTGGGCGTCCGCCTTTTCGCGCTAACTGAGCGTCCGCCAACATCTTGCGGAACGCTTCCTGGGCTTCGGCCATGAGTTGGACGTGTGATACGCGGCGCTCCCGCAGCGCCTTGTCCTTCTCCGCCCGATATATCGCTAGCGCAGTAGTCGCGTCCATTGTCAATGTGTGGAGGGGTCCGACGATCTCGTCCGGGAACGCCTAAATCTATTCGAGATGCCGTTTTCGGACAGGGGTAAATCGGCCGATCGGTGGGTCGCGGTCAGGCGAGGAGCTCGCGCGCGCGAGCCATGACCTTCCGCTCGCTGGCGAAGGCGAGCATCTGCTCTGCCTCGGTTAGCGGAACCCAGCGTGCTTCGGAGACCTCATTATCATGATTGCGGACATCACCGTCCCGATACTCCAGAAGGAAGAAGTGCACGCGTTTGTGATAGCGCACCCGCTCGCCGCCAAGTTCGGTACCTACGTACCAGTACTCGATGGCGTCGAGGGGAGCGATCAACTCCCCCTCGACGCCAGCCTCCTCCCGGACTTCACGGACGGCAGTGGCTTCGGCCGACTCCCCTTCCTCGACGAGCCCCTTCGGGAGCTGCCAGCGATTCTTCGGACCGACGCGCACCAGCGCGACCTCGAACCCGCTCGTATTTGCCGCGCGACGGTACACGACGCCGCCCGATGAGACCTGGGTAACCGTCCGAAATCGCGCGCCGGGCACGCTCGTTAGGCCTCACCGCTCGCGAGGCGGATGTCTCCGGGTCCGTGAAATACTACGGCTTGCATTCTCCCTCCATGCTGCTGCCTGATCTCGCTCGCGCGGGATGGAAATTTGCGCTGACGGCCGGCGAATCGAAGGCGCAGTTTCCATTCCCGTACTGAACGCAGAAATCTCATGACGCGAGGGCCGAGTGTGGACGCAGTCGTCATCGGAGCTGGTGTCGCCGGGCTCGCGGCGGCTCGCGCCCTCCAAGACGCCGGGGTGGATTTCATCGTGCTGGAGGCGCGCGAACGCATCGGTGGCCGGATCTTCACGGCGCGCGACGCGGAGCTCCCGGTTGGCGTCGAGCTTGGCGCGGAATTCGTTCATGGCTCGGCGCCCGAGCTGCACGAGATCGTGCGTGCCGCACGCCTGACACTGTGTGACATCGAGGGCGAGCGCTGGCAGTCGCGCTCCGGTGCGCTCCGCCCGTTAGGCGAAGCGTTCTGGTCAGAGCTCGAGGCCGTGATGTCACGACTGCCGGACCGAGCGCGGGACGATCGCTCGTTTCAAGAGTTTTTGAAGAAACGCCCGGGCGGAAAACGGCTCGCCAACGCGCGGCGGTTGGCGCTCCAATGGGTGGAAGGCTTTCACGCTGCGGATCCATCGCTGATCAGCGCGGTCGCCCTCGCCGAGGGCGGCAGTCCGGGAGATGACCAACGCGAGCGACGCCTCGGGCGCATTCTCGACGGGTATGACACGGTGCCGCGCTGGATCGCCCGCGACCTCACGGACCGGATCCGCCTCGGCGCCGTGGTCACGGCGGTGGA
>DASSJA010000038.1:0-2556 GCA_035691445.1 Burkholderiales bacterium
GAAGCCCGAGCAGCTTGAAATTCAGCTCCCGCGCCTTCGGCAGATCGCCCTTGAGCGCGGCAGCGCACATCTCGTGCATGAGCCGCGGCGCGACATTGGCAGACACTGAAACGATCCCCTTGGCGCCCAGGAACATCAACGCGAGCCCCGTGGCGTCGTCGCCGCTGTAGACCGCGAAATCCTTCGGCACGCGGCGCAGCAGATCCGAGCCGCGCTCGATGCTGGCGGTCGCGTCCTTGATGCCGATGATGTTCGGGATCTGCGCGAGGCGCACGGTCGTGTCGTTGGCGAGATCGGCGACGGTGCGGCCGGGAACGTTGTACAGGATCTGCGGGATGTCCACCTTCTCCGCGATCGTGCGGAAATGCCGGTACATGCCCTCCTGCGTGGGCTTGTTGTAGTAGGGAACGACCGAGAGGCAGGCGTCGGCGCCGGCATTCTTCGCCGATTCGGTGAGCTCGATCGCCTCGGAGGTGGAGTTTCCGCCGGTACCGGCGACGATCGGGATGCGGCCGCGCGCGTGGGCCACCGCGGCGCGTATCAGCTCCTTGTGCTCGTCGAAATCGACCGTCGGAGATTCGCCCGTGGTGCCGACCACGACGATGCCGTCGGTTCCCTGCTCGATGTGGAAATCGATGAGCGCCTTGAAGCGCTCGTAGTCCAGCCGCCCGTCGTCCTGCATGGGCGTGACGATCGCGACAATGGATCCGGAGAGCATGGGGTTTGCCCTTTCGTTCAGCGCTTCATTCTAGCGCAATCGCCTGCGCCCCGGACGAGCCGGCGCCGTCGTGTACAGCGCAGATGCGCTGGATGAGCGCCCGCTTCGGCGCCGAAACCAGCCCCTGTTCGAACGCGATCACGGCCAGGGGTTCCACGTTCCGGAGCAGCTCACCCGGCCTGAGCAGAAACTCCGGGTTGCCGGGGCGCCCGTAGCGCTCGTTGCCCAGGGCGAAGGTCTCGTAGATCAGCACGCCTCCGGGGCGCAGCGCGCCCACGAGATCGCCGAAGATCGGCCGATGCAGATAGTTGGTCACCACCACCCCGTCGAACCCGCCAGGAGGAAAAGGCCAGGGCCCCGCTTCGAGGTCCGCGACGCGGAGCTCCACGCCGTCGAGCCCGGCCAGCGCCGAAACGGCCTGCTCGTCGCGATCGACGCCGACCACGGAGTAGCCCAGGGACCGGAGGTAGCGCAGATGACGGCCCTGGCCGCAGGCGACGTCGAGCACCAGCCCGCCGGGGCGAATCAAGCCGGCCCAGCGGCGCACCCAGGGAGACGGCGCTTCGGGCCCGTGCGCACACGACGACATATCGCGTCTATTATCCCCGTCACGCAACACCCATGCAGGAGCGGACATGGCACTCAGCAGTCGACCCGTGACTTTTCCCGGCGCATTCGGCACGACGCTCGCCGCGCGGCTCGACGCGCCCGCGGGCGCGCCGCTCGCCTGCGCCGTCTTCGCCCATTGCTTCACCTGCTCCAAGGAGAGCAAGGCGGCGGCCACGATCAGCACCGCGCTCGCCGAGCGGGGATTCGCGGTCCTGAGATTCGATTTCACGGGACTGGGCGGCAGCGAGGGTGATTTCGCGAACACCAATTTCTCATCCAACGTCGACGACCTCGTGGCCGCCGCGGATTTCCTGCGGCGCGAGCATCGTGCTCCGGCGCTGCTGGTAGGACACAGCCTGGGCGGGACGGCTGTGCTCGCCGCCGCCGCCCGCATCCCCGAAGCGCTTGCGGTCGCGACCCTCGGGTCCCCATTCGAGCCCGCTCACGTCCTGGGCCTGATCAAGGAATCGGTCGGCGAGATCGACAAGGAGGGCTACGCGCGGGTCGGCATCGCCGGCCGGGATTTCCGCATCAGGAAGCAGTTCCTCGACGACATCCGGACGCGAAAAATCGGTGCTGCAGTGGCGCAGCTGGGCAAGGCGCTGATGGTGATGCATTCTCCTCGCGACACGATCGTCGACATAGACAACGCTTCGAAGATCTTCCTCGCGGCCAAGCATCCGAAGAGCTTCGTGTCGCTCGATCCCGCGGACCACCTCCTCCTGCGCCGCGAGGACGCGCTCTACGCCGCGGAGGTGCTCGCCGCCTGGGCCTCGCGCTACGTCGCCCCGCCGCCGGTGGCGGTGCCGGTGCCGCGGCCAGGCGCCGTGCTCGTGCGCGAGACCCGCGAGGGCAAGTTCACGAACCAGGTTTTCGTCGGCTCCCACGTGATCCGCGCCGACGAGCCGGTGGCCGCGGGCGGCCTCGACACGGGCCTCTCTCCCTACGATCTGCTGTGCGCGTCCCTGGGCGCCTGCACCTCGATGACCCTGCGCATGTACGCCGACCTGAAGGGCATATCGCTCGAGCGCGTCAGCGTCGAGCTGAAGCACGAGAAGATCCACGCCGCCGACTGCGCGGAATGCGAAACCCGGGAGGGAAGGATCGACCGCATCGAGCGGCTGATCACCCTGGAAGGGAGGCTCGAACCCCAGCAGCGAGCCCGGCTCCTGGAGATCGCCGACAAGTGCCCGGTGCACCGCACCCTCCACTCCGAGGTCGTGATCGCG
>DASSJA010000039.1:0-4149 GCA_035691445.1 Burkholderiales bacterium
CTGGGTCATCGAGGCTGCTCGCGACCGCAGCGAGAAGACCATGGCGTTTCGCCTGGCTCATGAATTGATGGATGCCGCCGAGAGTCGCGGCGCCGCCGTCAGGAAGCGCGAGGACACCCATCGCATGGCGGAGGCCAACAAGGCCTTCGCCCACTACCGCTGGTAAGGATCAAAGGATACTGACGTGCCACGCGCGACGCCCATCGAGCGCTATCGGAACATCGGCATCTCCGCGCACATCGACGCGGGGAAGACCACGACCACCGAGCGCATCCTTTTCTACACCGGCGTCTCGCACAAGATCGGCGAGGTTCACGACGGCGCCGCCGTCATGGACTACATGGAGCAGGAGCAGGAGCGCGGCATCACCATCACCGCCGCCGCCACCACCTGTTTCTGGAAGGGGATGGACAACAGCTTCCCCGAGCACCGCATCAATATCCTCGACACTCCGGGGCACGTCGACTTCACCATCGAAGTCGAGCGTTCCTTGCGCGTGCTCGACTCCGCGGTGGCGCTGTTCGACTCGGTCGCGGGCGTGCAGCCGCAGTCCGAGACCGTGTGGCGGCAGATGAACAAATACCGGGTGCCGCGCATCGCCTTCGTCAACAAGATGGACCGCGCCGGCGCCAACTTCCTGCGCGTGGTCGACATGATCCGCGCGCGGCTGCGCGCCAACCCGGTCCCCATCCAGCTGCCGATCGGCGCCGAGGAAAACTTCGAGGGCGTGGTCGACCTGATCCGCATGAAGGCCATCTACTGGGACATGGAAACCCAGGGGATGAAGTTCGAGTACCGGGACATCCCCGAGCACCTCCAGGCCCAGGCCGAGGAGTACCGCGGCAAGATGATCGAGGCGGCCGCGGAAGGCAACGACACGCTGACGCACAAGTACCTCGAGCACGAGCAGCTCTCGGACGCCGAGATTCGCCAGGGTCTGCGCGAGCGCTCGCTGCGCAACGAGATCGTGCTCGCGATGTGCGGCTCGGCCTTCAAGAACAAGGGCGTGCAGGCACTGCTCGATGCGGTGATCGAGTTCATGCCCTCGCCGATCGACATGCCGGACGTGAAGGGCATGGACGACCGCGATGAGCCGGCCACCCGCAAGGCGAGCGACAGCGAGCCGTTCTCGGCGCTCGCCTTCAAGATCCTGAACGACCCCTTCGTCGGCAACCTGACCTTCTTCCGTGTCTACTCGGGGGTCCTCAACTCGGGCGACACCGTGTTCGTGCCGACCAAGGACCGCAAGGAGCGCATCGGGCGACTGCTGCAGATGCACGCCAGCGAACGCACCGAGATCAAGGACGTGCTCGCCGGCGACATCGCCGCGGCGGTGGGCTTGAAGGACGTCATCACCGGCGACACGCTCTGCGACGTCGAGAAGGTGATCACGCTCGAGAAGATGGAATTCCCCGCTCCCGTCATCTCGGTGGCGGTGGAGCCTAAGACCAAGGCCGATCAGGAGAAGATGGGCCTGGCTCTGCAGCGCCTCGCCAAGGAAGATCCCTCATTCCGCGTGAGTACCGACCAGGAGTCGGGGCAGACGATCATCTCCGGCATGGGCGAGCTGCACCTCGAGATCATCGTCGACCGCATGAAGCGCGAGTTCAAGGTCGAGGCCAACGTCGGCAAGCCGCAGGTCGCCTACCGCGAGACCATCCGCGGCACGGTCGAGAGCGAAGGCAAGTTCGTGCGCCAGTCGGGCGGCCGCGGCCAGTACGGCCACGTGTGGCTGAAGGTCGAACCCAACGAGTCCGGCAAGGGCAACGAGTTCATCAACGGCGTCGTCGGCGGCAGCGTGCCGCGCGAGTACGTGCCGGCGGTGGACAAGGGGATCCGCGAGGCGGAGGAGACCGGCGTCATCGCCGGCTACCCGGTGGTGGACGTCAAGGTGACGCTGTTCGACGGCTCCTACCACGACGTCGACTCGAACGAGATGGCCTTCAAGATCGCGGCCTCCATGGGCTTCAAGGACGGCTTTCGCCGTGCGCGCCCGGTGCTGCTCGAGCCCATCATGAAGGTCGAGGTGGTGACGCCGGAGGAATACTCCGGGGATGTGATCGGCGATCTCAACCGCCGCCGCGGCCAGATCACCGGCATGGACGAGACTCCGGCCGGCAAGGCGATCACCGCCGACGTGCCGCTGTCGGAGATGTTCGGTTACGCGACCACGGTGCGCTCCATGAGCCAGGGCCGCGCGACCTTCACCATGGAGTTCACCAAGTACACCGAAGTGCCGCCGAACATCGCGAGCGGCATCCTCAAAGATGAGTCTTAAAGGAACTCGCCATGTCCAAAGAGAAATTTGAGCGTACGAAGCCGCACGTGAACGTGGGGACGATTGGTCACGTAGACCATGGGAAGACGACGTTGACGGCGGCGCTGACGAAGGTGATGGCGGAGACCAACGGCGGGCAGTTTGTGGCGTACGACCAGATCGACAAGGCGCCGGAAGAGAAGGCGCGCGGGATCACGATTTCGACGGCGCACGTGGAGTACCAGAGCGCCAAGCGGCACTACGCGCACGTGGACTGCCCCGGACACGCCGACTACGTGAAGAACATGATCACGGGGGCGGCGCAGATGGATGGGGCGATTCTGGTGGTGTCGGCGGCCGATGGGCCGATGCCGCAGACGCGCGAGCACATTCTCCTGGCGCGCCAGGTGGGCGTGCCGTACATCGTGGTCTACATGAACAAGGCCGACATGGTGGACGACAAGGAGCTGCTCGAGCTGGTGGAGATGGAGGTGCGGGAGCTTTTGTCGGTGTACAAGTTCCCCGGCGACAAGACCCCGATCGTGATCGGCTCGGCGTTGAAGGCGCTCGAGGGCGACAAGGGCGAGCTCGGCGTGCCTTCGGTGGTGAAGCTGGTCGAGGAGATGGACAACTACATCCCGATCCCGAAGCGCGAGATCGATAAGCCCTTTCTGATGCCGGTCGAGGATGTGTTTTCGATCTCCGGAAGAGGCACGGTGGTGACGGGGCGCATCGAGCGCGGCGTCATCCGTGTGAACGAAGAGGTGGAGATCGTCGGACTTCGCCCGACGGTGAAGACGGTGTGCACGGGCGTGGAGATGTTCAGGAAGCTCCTCGATGAGGGGCAGGCGGGGGATAACGTCGGGGTGCTGCTGCGCGGAACGAAGCGCGAGGAAGTCGAGCGCGGGCAGGTGCTGGCCAAGCCCGGGAGCATCACGCCGCACACGCATTTTGAGTGCGAGGTGTACGTGCTGACGAAGGAAGAGGGTGGGCGGCACACGCCGTTCTTCAAGGGCTACCGGCCGCAGTTTTACTTCCGCACGACGGATGTGACCGGGACCATCGAGCTGCCCGCGGGGGTGGAGATGGTCATGCCGGGGGACAACATCAAGATGACGATCGAGCTGATCAGCCCGATTGCGATGGACCAGGGGCTGCGCTTTGCGATCCGCGAGGGCGGCAAGACCGTCGGCGCCGGCGTCGTGGCGAAGATCCTCAAGTGAGTGCGCATCCAACTAGCCGAGCGGGCGAAAACCACGCTTTTCGCCCGCCGCTCGTACGAAGTGGCGAGGTAGTCCGCTGAAATCGCCACGGGCGATTTCAGCCAATGAAACATATGGCCAATCAAAACATTCGGATTCGTTTGAAGGCGTTTGACCATCGCCTGATCGACAGCTCCGCCCGGGAGATCGTCGAGACAGCCAAGCGCACCGGCGCGACCGTCAAGGGCCCGGTGCCGCTGCCGACCAAGATGGAGCGCTTCACCGTGCTGATCTCCCCGCACGCCGACAAGGACGCCCGCGACCAGTTCGAGCTGCGCACCCACAAGCGCCTCATGGACATCATGAACCCCACCGACAAGACGGTGGATGCGCTGATGAAGCTCGAGCTGCCGGCGGGCGTCGACGTTCAGATCAAGCTGAATTAGTTAATTGGGCAAAAGTCGCCTGCGGCGCTTTTGCCGGACATTACTCCGTGGACCGCCGGCAAAAAACGTGGTTTTTGCCGGCTACGCCTGCTGGAATGCACTGCCGGCAATTTCGTCGGACATCACTCCGTAGGCCGCGGGCAAAAGGCGTGACTTTTGCCCGCTACGCTTGCTGCTAGGGCCTTCGGCCCCCTATCCGTCGCCGGATCACGCCTTGGCGTGAGACCGTTGCCCGACCTTCGGG
>DASSJA010000040.1:0-2751 GCA_035691445.1 Burkholderiales bacterium
CTCGTACCCGGCGCCGCCCGGCAGCATGTGTGTCACGCACGGCAACACTCGGGCTCCGGTAAGCCGGGTCACGCGCGACAGGCCTGTGATGGTCGCAGCGGGAACACCGAAGAACGGGATGAACAGGGCGTCGCGCGCGCCGTAGTCCTGATCGGGCAGGTAGTAGAAAGGGATACCTTCCTTAACCGCGGCCACCGCCGGACGCACGCCTTCCTGGCGCGAGATCGCGCGCTGACGCCAGAAGCGCGTTCGGCCGGCTAGCAGCAGCGCGTCGATCAGCGGGTGCTTCTGTCTCGCGTAGATCCCCGCCATGTCGATCTCGCAGGTGAGACGCGTGCAGCCCGCGTCGAGCCCGACGAAGTGCGGCGCGAGGAGGATGAGCGGCTTCCCTTCGAGCGCTTGAATACGCTCGAGCCCGACCAGGCGGACCAGCCGCGTCACGCGCTCGCGCGGTGCCCACCATAGTATCGCGCGCTCGAGCACGCTGCGCCCGAAAACGCGGAAGTGGCTCCTCGCGAGCGCGACGCGCTCGGCCTCCGGCATTTGCGGAAAGCAGTGCGAGAGATTCGTCAGGCATACGCGGCGGCGCTCGCGGGCGACGAAGTAGAGAAACCCGCCCAGGCCCGACCCGATGCGGGCGAAGATGGGCAGCGGAAGAAAATGCAGCAGCCAGACGATTCCGACGGCGATGCGCGTAAGCACCCAGCGCCGCTCCGCTATTCGCCCGGCGGCCGCGCGCCCGCCGGCACCTTGTAGCGGTTGTATCCCCAGAGGTATTGCTCCGGGCAGCGGCGAATCAGATTCTCCAGAGAGCGATTGAGCGCTCGCGTCGGGGACTCGGGTGGTCGTGGCGCGAGCAAGGGCTCGGCGACGAAGCGGTAGCCGCGCCCGCGCGACAGGCGCTCCGCGTGGCAAAGCAGCACGGGAGCGCCCGCCTGTTCGGAGATTCGCCCGACGAGCGTCATGGTATAGGCGGGTCTGCCGAAGAACTCGACCCATTCGCCTTCGCCGACGCCGGGCACCTGGTCGGGCAGCACGCCGATCGCTTCTCCACGCCTGAGCGCCTTGAGCACCGCGCGCACCCCCCGGAGGTCGGCGGGAACGCTCTTCATCGCCGGCCCCCGGCTGCGGCCGACGCGCATCAGCGGCTCCAGGGCCCGAATTTTCGGAGGACTGTACATCGCGGTCATGGGCATGCGGCTTGCGACGTATTGTCCGACTATCTCCCAGCATCCGATGTGCGGCGTCACGACGATGATGCCTTTGCCTTTCCTCGCCGCCTTGTCCACCTCGTCCCATCCCAGCACCTCGATCACCAGCTCGGCCACGCGTGGGAGCGGACGCAGCCAGACCGCCGGCGCTTCGACCACGCTTTTACCGGCCTCGGCGATAGCGGTCCGGCGCAGACGGGAATCGCCCAGACCGGCGCCATCCAGGTTTCTCTTGAAGTCCCTGCGGTAGCGCGGAGAGCTCAGATACACGAGCCAGCCTAGGGTCGCCCCGAATGCGTGGAGCAGCGACAGGGGGAAGCGCGCCACCAGCCGCAGCAGGAATAGCATGTACGTTGGGACGAAGTGGGATGGCTGTGGGTTGGGTGGGCGGAATCGCTATGCTAGACTGGCAGAACTTTTTCTGCGGAGAAAACCGCCAGCATGAGCAGCTATCTATTCACGTCTGAATCGGTGTCGGAGGGGCATCCGGACAAAGTCGCCGACCAGATATCCGATGCCGTTCTCGACGCCATTTTAGCGCAGGACACGCGTTCCCGAGTCGCCGCGGAAACGCTGGTGAAGGACAATCTGGTCGTGCTCGCCGGAGAAATCACCACGGGAGCGCGGGTCAATTTCTCCGAAGTGGTGCGCAAGACCGTCAAGCGCATCGGCTACGACGATCCTACCATCGGCTTCGATACCCACACCTGCACGGTAATCGTGGCCTACGGCGAGCAGTCGCAAAACATTGCCCAGGGCGTGGACGAGGGCAAAGGTCTGGACCTCGAGCAAGGCGCCGGAGACCAAGGCCTGATGTTCGGCTATGCCTGCGACGAGACGCCCCAGCTCATGCCGCTCCCGATTTATCTCGCCCATCGGCTGGTCGAACGACAGTCGGAGATCCGCCGCGACGGCCGCCTGTCCTGGGTGCGCCCGGACGCCAAGTCCCAGGTCACCATCAAGTATGTGGACAACAAGCCCGATTCTATCGAGACGGTGGTGCTATCGACCCAGCATCAACCGGGCCTCACCCACAAACAGATCGAAGAAGCGGTGATCGAGCAGATCATCAAGCCGGTGCTGCCGAAAAACCTCGTCAAGGGCCAGATCAAATACCTTGTCAACCCGACGGGCAGCTTTGAAATCGGCGGGCCCAAAGGCGACTGCGGGCTCACCGGACGCAAGATCATAGTGGACACCTACGGCGGCTCCGCTCCGCACGGCGGCGGCGCATTTTCCGGAAAAGACCCATCCAAAGTGGACCGCTCGGCGGCGTACGCGGCGCGCTACGTGGCCAAGAACGTGGTCGCCGCAGGCCTCGCCACGAAGTGCCTGGTGCAAGTGTCCTACGCCATCGGCGTGGCGAAGCCGACCAGCGTGATGGTCACTACCTATGGCACCGGAAAGATCTCCGACGAAAAGCTCTCAGCGCTCGTATTGAATCACTTCGATCTGCGGCCGAAGGGCATCATCCAGATGCTCGATCTGCTTCGCCCGATCTATGAGAAAACCGCGGCCTACGGCCACTTCGGCCGCGACG
>DASSJA010000041.1:0-2441 GCA_035691445.1 Burkholderiales bacterium
ATCGGATCATCGCCTCCCCGTTCTTCGCCTCCGCGGTCAGGCGCAGGGTGCGGCGCTGCGCCTCGGGCTGCATCTGCAGGACGACCACGTCGCTGGTGGAGGCCGCCTCGACCGCCTCGATCATCTGCGCCCAGGGAAGGGTGAGCTGGCGCACCGCCGCATCGATGATCTTGGCTTCCTGATCGAGGCGCTCCTTGGGGATCGCCCGCGCCGGGCGCCGGTCGTTGAGCAGGCCCTGGGCCGCGTCGAGCGTCGCGAGCTGCTTCTGCACGTCGTGGTAGCGCAGCACGAGGAAGCCCGCGACCGCGAGCGCGATGACCAACACCGAAACGCCGATCCATCGCGGGCCGCTCGGCGCCGCGACGTAATCGAGCTCGATGCGGCGCGGGCTCATAGCGCGCTCAGCGCCATGGCAAGGGGCCCGGACTCGGCGGGCGGAACCAGACCTTCGACACAGTCCAGCGCGAGGTTCCTGAAGGCCCAGCCTTGCGCTTCGGCGGAGGGAGCCTTCCCGCTCAGCGGCGCGTGGACGTAGACCGGGTCCGAGGCCTCCCCGCCTGCCAGATGGCGCTCGCGATCGAGCAGGCCGGCCCACTCCTGCGGCCCGTCGAAGCTGCCGCGCGCGCTGCGCACCGTAGCCCAGCGGCCGCGCGCCATGCGGATCAGGCAGGCGCGCTGCGGCTCGACCAGGAGAAACCACGCGCCCGCGCCTTTGATCTGTCCGCGCAGGTGGTTGAAGGCCGACATCAGGTAGGGTTGGATCGATGCGAGCTTCGCCCTGGCCGGGAACGCCGCCTTCAGGGACTGCACGAGAGAGGCGTCGACCGCGCTCGCGATACGCGTCGCGCCGGCCGGGGCGGGGCTCAAGCGCAGGTCCCATTCCTTGCTGCGCTCACCGTGGATCCTGGCGAAGCAGTAGCGCGCGAACGCCGCTTCCTCCTCGGCACCGCCCAGGCCTTCGCTCCAGGGGATCAGGGCGAACCGCGCAAAATGATTGGAGAGGACGACGGTCACCCTGGCGCGCGCCTTGCCGATTTCGCCGGCGACGCGGGCGAGCGCCGCCGCAGGCCCCTGCCAGGGCTCGGAGCCGAACCCCGGATCGCAGGCGACCGTGCGCATGTCGCTCACGCGCGGCCGCGGCGCGCCCGACACCCTGAGGAGCGTCAGCGCCTCCGGAGCGAGGCCGACGAGGACGCGGTCACGAGACAAACGTAACACGGTTGATTTCCTGGAGCGTGGTCTCGCCGCGTTTCACGGCATCGAATGCGGCATCGCGCAGAAAGCGCGTGCCGCTGGAGCGCGCGGCCTCCTTGAGCTGGCGCACCGGGGCGCGCCCGGTGATGAGCTCGCGGATCTCGTCGTTGAGAATCATGAGCTCGGCGATGGCCTTGCGTCCCTTGTAGCCCGAGCCGCGGCACTCCCGGCAGCCGCGTCCCAAGCGGAATCGGAAGGAGCCCGCCTGCGCTTCGGTGAGGCCGGACTCCTTGAGGAGCGCGGCCTCGGGCCGGTAGTCCTCGACGCAGTGCGGGCAGACCAGCCGCACCAGCCGCTGCGCGAGGATGGCGTTCAGCGCGGAAACGAAGCTGAAAAGGTCCACGCTCATGTGCATGAAGCGCCCGATCACGTCGAAGACGTTGTTGGCGTGGACCGTGGTGAACACCAGATGCCCGGTAAGCGCCGACTGCACGGCGATGTTGGCCGTCTCCGGATCGCGTATCTCGCCCACCATGATCTTGTCCGGATCGTGGCGCAGGATGGAGCGCAGGCCGCGCGCGAAGGTCAGCCCCTTTTTCTCGTTCACCGGAATCTGCAGGATTCCCGCGAGCTGGTACTCCACTGGATCCTCGATGGTGACGATCTTGTCCTGGCCGTTGTTGATCTCGGTGATGGCCGCGTAGAGCGTGGTGGTCTTGCCGCTTCCCGTGGGCCCGGTGACGAGCAGCATCCCGTAGGGCTCGTGCGAGAGCCGCCGCAAGACCCGGATGTCTTCCTCCTCGAACCCGAGGCTGTCCAGGGAGAGCTGCTGCTGGGTGCTTTCGTACAGCGACTGTTTGTCCAGGACGCGCAGCACCGCGTCCTCGCCGTAGATGTTCGGCATGATCGACACGCGGAAGTCGACCGCCCGCCCGCGGTCGAGGGCCTTGAAGCGCCCGTCCTGCGGGACGCGCCGCTCGGTGATGTCGAGCTCGGCGAGGACCTTCACGCGGGAAATGGCCTGCTCGGCCTGCTTCGCGTCCTGGATGAACTTGATCTGCGACAGGATGCCGTCGATGCGGAACTTGATCACGAGCCCGGCGGCGACGGTCTCCATGTGGATGTCGCTCGCGCCGATCATCAACGCGTCGCGCAGCGTCGAGCGCACCAGGCGGACCACCTCGCTCGATTCGTCGCTGATCGCCCGGAGCGACAGGTCCTCTATGCCGCGCGTCTCCTCGCTCGTG
>DASSJA010000042.1:0-2527 GCA_035691445.1 Burkholderiales bacterium
GTCGCGACCAGGCCGCCGCCTTTGACCCCGCCTTTTCCGTACACGATCAGATCGTCGCCCTCGACATGGGCCTCGACCCCGCAAGCCTTGAGCCCGGCCTCGGTCGCGGCGAGGCGGTCGCTTTCCTTCACTTTGAGCTCCGCGAGGCCTGCCATGCGCGTCTCTCCGTCGGCGAAGGCCGCGAGGCAGGCGAGCATCGGATATTCGTCGATCATCGCGGGCGCCCGCTCGGCCGGCACGCGCACTCCCTTGAGCCCGCTCGCCCTGACGCGGAGGTCGGCGGTCGGCTCGCCGCCTTCATGGCTGAGGTCGACGAGTTCGATGCTTCCGCCCATCTTCTGCACCGTCTCGACGAAGCCGCTCCTGGTCGGGTTCATTAGCACGCCTTCGATGGTGATGTCGGAGCCCTCCACGATCAGCCCGGCGGCGATGAGGAAGGCGGCGGAGCTCGGATCGCCCGGCACGGCAATCGTCGTGCCATGAAGCTCGGCATCGCCGCAAATGGTGACGGCCCTGCCCTCACCCCGCTCCTCGGCGATAAGCTCGGCCCCGAAATAGCTCAGCATGCGCTCGGTGTGGTCGCGCGTGGGCAAAGGCTCGATCACGGTGGTGCGGCCTGGTGCATGCATGCCGGCGAGAAGGACGGCCGACTTCACTTGCGCCGAAGGCACCGGCAGCTGGTAGACGATGGGGATGAGGTCCTCGGTGCCGCGTATCCTGAGCGGCAGAGTGGCCCGTGCGTCCTCGACCTCAAGTCCCATCAGGTTGAGCGGCTGGAGCACCCGACCCATCGGCCTTCGGCACAACGATGCATCGCCCGTGAGCTCGACCTCGATGGGATTGCCGGCTAAGGCACCCAACATCAGGCGGCTGCCCGTCCCGGAATTGCCGAAGTCGAGCGGCGCGCGCGGCGAAAGCAGGCCGCCGACGCCCTGGCCGGTAACCTCGACGGTCCCATTGGAGCGTCTTACCTCGGCGCCAAGCGCGGCAACAGCCTTGGCCGTCGCCATTACGTCCTCGGCCTCGAGCAGGCCGGTGATGCGGGTTCGCCCCGTGGCCAGCGCGCCTAGGATCAAGGCGCGATGGGAAATCGACTTGTCGCCCGGCACGCGTGACCGCCCGGAAAGGCGTGGCGAGCGGGTTGCGGTCAAGGACTGTGGCATAGGCTCTCTTTTTTCGCGTATTTGCGCGCTCGATTAGCTTTTGACAGCACAGGTCCGGCGTGGCAATGGGGAGCGAACTCAATCAAGCATCGAGGAGTGTCAATGTCGAAACCCGCACGGGGAACCAAACGCGTTTGCCCGAACTGTGGGGCGCGGTTTTACGACTTGAACCGCACGCCGATCACCTGTCCCGTATGCCAGGCCGTATACCAGGTGACGCCACCCACCTCGCGGCGCGGCGAGCGCGCCGCACCGGAACCACGCAAGGTCGTCGAGCCCGAGGTCGAAGCGCCGGTGATAGAGACCGCAGACGTCATCAGCCTCGAGGAGGTCGAGGAGGCCGGCGCCGACGTTCCGGTCGAGGAGGACGAGGAGATCGTCGATCTCGGCGACGATGCGCCGGAGATTCCGGCCGCCAGCGAGGACGACACCTTCCTCGAGGAAGAAGAGGAAGGCGAGGCGGACGTGTCGGGAATTGTCGGGACGCCCGGCGAGGAAACCTAAGTCCGGGAGTGAAAACGCGGGGATGCGAGAAGGGCCTCTTGCCCCGTTGCCGACACGCATTTCTCTTGAACCGGCAAGTCGCCGGGCCTAAGTCAGTGGCCCGGCTCGGGAGCGACCCAATATCCTGTTTCCCGCCTTCCGGTACTTGAAGGGGCCATAGCTCAGTTGGGAGAGCGCGTGAATGGCATTCACGAGGTCGGCGGTTCGATCCCGCCTGGCTCCACCAAATTCCTGAACAAATTCGACGTCTCGTCCTGTGCTCGACGGGCAACACTTGCTAAGCATTTTCAGCTGGCCATGGAATAAGCCTGGACGCGGGTGGTACTGTCGCTGGGGCGTGAGTCGCGGAGGCGCGTGCCACGCCAAATCGGGGAGGGTCGGATGTCCTATATCTTCTTCATCTTAGCCATGGGTCCAATGTCCGCGGCAGGAATTTACAGTCCGCAGGTAACGCATCACAACCGCTGCATTGTCGAGCCAGGCTCATTTGACGCGCTCTACTGTCCGGCGCCCGCGACGACCACTCCTGCTCATCCGCGCCATAAGAGATAGGCCGGGGACGCGAGCCACGCGGCGGCTGTCCGGTTTCGTACGCGCGTCGCAATGTGGTCGCGGCCCGAGGTAAGCCGCGACCCCAATCCTTCTCCGTGCTCAGACCCCCAGAATTGGCCTAACCAGAAATGACTCGGCTACTCGGCGCCTCGGGGGCCATGCCCTCCACACTCTGCTTGCGGGAAACGTCTTGGTGATCCCGCGTTAGCGCGCGCCGTGCCGGCTGCTCGATGAAGCGGTACGCCAAATGCGCGGCAACCAAGAGCGTCGCAAGGATGAGCACGAGCAACTTGTTGCCGTGGAGGTGG
>DASSJA010000043.1:0-4396 GCA_035691445.1 Burkholderiales bacterium
GATTCCGGGTTCAGGCTTTCAGGCACGACGAGGCGGAAATCCGGGTGGTTACCCAGGGAAAACCACCGGCAAGCCTCGCAAACGCCGCAGGCGCGTCGGTCCGAAGCGGGTCTCTCGCAAAGCAGCGACTGGGAGAGCGACCGGGCAAATTCGAGCTCGCCCCAGCCTTCCGGGCTGGAGATCATGATCGCGTGGGGAAGCCGCTCTCGCACGGCGCTCCAGTTCTTCCAGCTCGATGTTTGCCATGTAAACATTTATAATTAACAAATCATTGAGATGATATCTTCAACTTCTTTCTTAACTTCGATGGCGGTCATTCGGCCGTCGAGGACCCGCATTCTGCGCGGCTCGGCCGCCGCGCGCTCGAGGTACCCCGCACGGACGCGCTCGAAGTAGCTGCGCTGCTCCGACTCGAAGCGATCGGCCCGGTCCCGGGACAGGCGGGCGAAGGCAACGTCGACGGGGACGTCGAGCACCAGGGTCAGGTCAGGCTGCAACCCGTCGGTGGCCCAGCGCTCGAGGATGGCGATCCGGTCCCGGGCGATCCCCCCGCCCGCGCCCTGATAGGCGTACGTCGCGTCGGTAAACCGGTCCGAGACCACCCAGCGGCCTCCGGCAAGCGCGGGCGCGATCACCTGCGCGATGTGCTCGCGGCGAGCCGCGAACATCAACAGGGTCTCCGTGTCGATGTTCATGGTCTGGGAAAGCAGCATGGCGCGGAGCTTCTCGCCGAGCGGCGTGCCGCCGGGCTCGCGCGTGAGGACGACGTCCTTGCCGCGCGCGCGCAGGAAATCGGCGATGGCGGCGACGTGCGTGCTCTTGCCCGCGCCGTCGATGCCCTCCAGGGTGATGAGCTTGCCGCGGCTCATCGGCTCGCCCTGCGGCGCGCGCCCGGCATCTGGTATCGGGCGACCGCCCGATTGTGCTCGATGAGCGTTCGAGAGAATTCGCTCGTCCCGTCCCCGCGCGATACGAAATAGAGCGCGTCGGTTTTCGCCGGATGCATGACCGCCGCGATCGACGCGAGGCTGGGCATCGCGATCGGGTGCGGGGGCAGACCCAGCCGCGTATAGGTGTTGAAGGGCGTGTCCCTCGCGAGGTCCCGCTTGCGCAGATTGCCGTCGAATTGCTCTCCGATCCCGTAGATGACGCTCGGGTCGGTCTGCAGCTTCATCTTCAGGCGCAGGCGATTGGCGAAGACCGCAGCGATCATCGCGCGATCGCTCAGGCGTCCGGTCTCCTTTTCGACGATCGATGCAAGAATGAGCGCCTCGTAGGAATCGTTGACCGGCAGGTCGGGGGCACGCGCGGCCCAGGCGGATTCGAGCTGACGCTTCATCGCACGATGCGCCCGCGCGAGGACGGCGAGGTCGCTCGAGCCCTTGGCGAAAACGTAGGTGTCCGGGAAAAACATCCCCTCCGGAGTCAGCCCTGGGTCTCCGAGCCTGGCCATGATCTCCGTCTCGGGAAGACTTGCCGAGTCGTGCTTTAGATCCGCGTGGGCGTCGATCGCCTCGCGCACCTGGCGAAAGGTCCAGCCCTCCACGAGAAGGATTTCCGCTTGCGCGTACTCGCCGCGCGTGATCTTGCGGATCAGCAGGAATGGCGTCACGCCTGCGGCAGCCTGGTAGCTGCCCGCCTTGACGCCGGCGCTCGCACCGTTGATCCGGGCGAGCAGGACGAACTTCCATGAGGGCAGAGGCAGGCCGGCGTCGATGAGCTGGCGCGTGGCGCTGCGCAGCGTGCTGCCCGGACGTATCGAGAAATCCACGGTGGCGGCGGGAAGCGCGAGCGGAGAAAGGGCAAACCAGGACAGCCAGCCGCAGAATCCGAGGATCGCGGCGGTGATTGCCAGGACCAGCAGTTTCAGCCGAAACAGCATCGATGACGTCGCGTAGGTTCGTCGCGGGGTCCGCTTGACGACGCTCGTATAATAAACGCTTATCGGGACACGGTAGATGAACTCGCTCCAACACGCCGAACGCCAGGTGCCGTCCGACACCAAGGGATCGCGCGCCGATTTTCTTGCGGTGCTTGACCATCTGGGGATATTGCAATTCAGCGGGCTGGACGCCGAGGCCTTTCTGCAAGGGCAGCTGAGCTGCGATGTGGCGCGGGTGAGCCCGCGCTCGAGCACCTACGGCGCCTACTGCACTCCCAAGGGCAGAATGCTCGCAAACTTCCTGCTGTGGCGCGACGAGGCCGGATTTTTCATGGCGCTGTCGCGCGATATCGTCTCGCCCGTGCAGAAGCAGATCTCGCGCTTCGTGCTGCGCTCCCGGGTGAAGGTGTCGAACGCGTCCGACTCGATGCTGCTTGCGGGCGCGGCCGGCGCGCAAACCGAACGTGCGCTCGCCGGGATGTTTCCCGACCTGCCGGCGAAGTCCGGCGAGGTCCGCAGCACACCCGGCACCGGCACGGTGGCGAGGCTCAGAGACGGAAGGCTCATGGTCGCGCTGCCTGCCGAAGGGGCGGTGCAACGGCTCGAAAGCTGCGCCGAGCTCACCGACGGGCGCGTCTGGCGCTGGCTCGATATCCGCCAGGGGCTGCCCCTCGTCACGGCCGCCACTCAGGATCGGCTTATTCCGCAGATGGCCAATCTCGAGGCGATCGGCGGGGTGAGTTTCGAGAAAGGCTGCTATACGGGGCAGGAGGTCGTCGCGCGCGCCCAGCACCTGGGCAGCGTGAAGCGCCGCATGTTCCTTGCAAACGTCCCCGTTCCCGCTCAGGCCGGCGACGAGCTCTACAGCGACGATCTCGGCGATCAGACGAGCGGCGTCGTCGTCAACGCGGAGATCTCGCCCGAGGGCGGCTACGATCTGCTCGCGGTAGTGCAGTCTGCGAGCCGGGAACGCTCGACCGTGCATCTCAAGGCGCCCGGCGGGCCGGTGCTCGCCTTTCGCGCCCTGCCCTACGGCGCCGCATGAGCCTGAGCTACTACATTTACTACCGCGTGCCGCCGGGCAAGGCCTCTCTCGCGCGCGCGGCAGTCGACGCGCTGCAAAGAGAATTGTCGGCGACGACGGGAGTCGCCGGGCGGATGCTCAGGCGCCGGGACGACGAAACGACCTGGATGGAGATCTACGAGGACGTCGCCGATGGCCCGCGTTTCGAGGCGGCGCTCACCGGGCTGGTCGAGCGCCACGGCATTTCTGCGCTCCTCGCCCCCGGTTCCTCGCGCAAGCAGGAAGTCTTCCGCCCCTACTGACGCCATGTGCCTGATCGCGCTCGCCTGGCGCACGCACCCGGGCTGCCGGCTGATCGTCGCGGCGAACCGCGACGAGTATTTCGGGCGGGCGACCGCGCCGGCCGGCTTCTGGGACGACCACCGCGGTGTCCTCGCGGGCCGCGATCTCGAGGCGGGAGGCACCTGGCTCGGCGTCACGCTGCAAGGGCGATTCGCGGCTCTGACGAACTACCGCAATCCATCCGAGAGGAAGACCGGTGTGCCCTCTCGCGGTGCGCTCGTGTCGGATTTCCTCACGGGCCGAGCGACTGCCGCCGAATATGTGAAAGACGTCGAGCGGCGCGCGATGAGCTACAACGGTTTCAGCCTGCTCGCGGGAGACGCCGCTTCGCTCTATTTCGTCTCCAACCGCGGCGGCGGCGTCGTGCGCGTCGAGCCGGGCATCCACGGGCTTTCGAATCACCTGCTGGACACGCCCTGGCCCAAGGTCGAACGGGCGAAGGCGTGGCTCGCCGCGCAGCTCGACAGGCCTTTCGACGCCGCGGCCGCGTTCGGGCTGCTCGGCGATACCGAGCGCGCTGCGAACGCGGAGCTTCCCAGCACGGGGGTAAGCCTCGAGCTCGAAGAGAGGTTGTCGGCGATCCGCATTCTCGCCGCCGGGGGGTACGGAACCCGGTGCTCCACGGTCCTGTGCCTGGGTGAGGACGGACGCGTGGAGTTCCACGAGCGCAGCTACCGCGAGGACGGCAGCGCGAGCGGCACGGTCGGCTATCGCTTCACCCTCGCCCGGGGAAAAGCTCAAGCGTCATCTCGACGTGCGAAATCCCCGCCTCCAGGAACTTCTCTCCCCGTTCCCTGAATCCGAAGCGCCGGTAGAAGCCGGCCGCGCGGACCTGTGCGTGCAGCACCGCGCGCGTCATCGAGCGCTCGCGGGCGCGGTCGAGCATGGCGCGAAGGAGCGCCGCGCCCACTCCCTGCCCGCGCCGCTCCTTGAGCACCGCCATGCGTCCTATCCTCCCGTCGGGCAGCAGGCGCGCCGTGCCGATCGCATTGCCCGCGGCGTCGACGGCCACCGCGTGGTCGCTGCGCTCGTCCCATTCGTCCCACTCGAGCTCCTGCGCAACCCGCTGCTCCTCGATGAACACCTTGTCGCGCACGGGACGCGCGAGCGGCAGCGCTTCGCGCCAGGCCATGATTCTGATCGTGAAC
>DASSJA010000044.1:0-7283 GCA_035691445.1 Burkholderiales bacterium
ATCGTCGGCGGCGGCACCGCAGGCTGCGCGCTCGCCAACCGCCTCTCCGTCGATCCGGACGTGAGAGTGCTCCTGCTCGAAGCGGGCGGGAAGGACGACTGGATCTGGATCCACATCCCGGTCGGCTACCTGTATTGCATCGGCAACCCGCGCACCGACTGGTGCTACCGCACCGAGCCTGAACCGGGGCTGAACGGCCGCGCCATACTCTACGCGCGCGGCAAGGTGCTCGGCGGCTGCTCCTCGATCAACGCCATGGTCTACATGCGCGGGCAGGCGCGCGATTACGACGGCTGGCGTTCTCTGGGCAACGCCGGGTGGGGCTGGGACGACGTGCTGCCCGTGTTCAAGCGCTCGGAGGACTATCACCTGGGCGCCGACGCCCAGCACGGAGCGGGCGGAGAATGGCGCGTCGAGCGCCAGCGCCTCTCCTGGGAGATCCTCGATGCGTTCCGCGACGCGATGGGCGAGGCCGGCATCCCGAAGATCGGCGATTTCAACCGGGGCGACAACGAGGGCTCGGGCTTGTTCGAAGTCAACCAGAAGCGCGGCGTGCGCTGGAACGCCTCCAAGGCGTTTCTGCGGCCGGCGATGCGGCGCCCCAATCTCACGGTGCTCACGAATTCGCAGGTGCGCCGCGTGCGGTTCGCGGGGAAGCGCGCCGCCGGCGTCGAGTTCTCTCACGGAGGAGAAGAGACGTTCGCGGCGGCGCGCGTCGAGACGGTGCTCGCCGCGGGCTCGATCGGCTCGCCGCAGATACTCCAGCTCTCGGGGATAGGCCCGGCGACGCTGCTCCGCGAGCACGGCGTCGCGGTTGCGCACGAGCTGAAGGGAGTCGGCGAAAACCTCCAGGACCACCTTCAGCTGCGCATGGCGTTCCGGGTGAAGAACGTGCGCACCTTGAACGAACGGGCGAACGCGCTCACCGGAAAGATCTCGATGGGCCTGGAGTACCTCTTCTTCCGCACCGGTCCGCTCACGATGGCGCCTTCCCAGCTCGGCGCATTCACGCGATCCGACCCGGCACAGCCCAGCGCCAACCTCGAGTACCACATCCAGCCCCTGTCCCTGGAGAAGTTCGGCGATCCCCTGCACCCCTTCCCCGCTTTCACCGCATCGGTCGCCAACCTGCGCCCGACGAGCCGCGGCAGCGTGCGGATCAAGTCTCCCGACCCGCGCGCCGCGCCGGCGATCCGGCCGAACTACCTCGCGACCGACGTCGACCGCAGGATCGCCGCCGACTCGCTCAAGCTCACCCGCAGGATCGCGCAACAGCCCGCCCTCGCGAAGTACCAACCCGACGAGTTCCTCCCCGGCCCGAAGTTCCGTTCCGACGACGAGCTCGCGCGCGCCGCGGGCGACATCGGCACGACCATTTTTCACCCGGTCGGCACCTGCAGGATGGGGCCGGATTCGGATCCCGGCGCCGTGGTCGATGCGCGGCTGCGCGTGCGCGGCGTCGAGCGCCTGCGCGTCGTCGACGCCTCGATCATGCCGACCATCACCTCGGGCAATACCAACTCGCCGACGCTGATGATCGCCGAGCGCGGCTCGGATATGATCCGGCAGGACCGGAAGCGCTCGGCGTAGGAGATCCATGAAACCGTCCCTGAAGCCCGGTCTCGCCCACGAAAGAAAACTCACCGTCGACGATTCGCGCGTGATCGGCTTCATGGGCGAGGACTGCCGCGTCTACGCGACCCCGCGCATCGTCAGCGACGTCGAGTACACCTGCAGGGATTTTCTCCTCGCGCACCTCGACCCCGGCGAGGACTCGGTCGGCACCAAGGTGAACTTCGAGCACGTCGGGCCGGCGCTGCTCGGCGAGGAGATCGTGATCTCGGTCAAGCTGGGCCGGGTCGAAGGCCGGCGCGTGACCTTTGACGCTGCGGTAACCGCGGGCGCCGATGCGGTCGCGCGCGGGACGCACGAACGCTTCATCGTCGACGTGCAGAAAGTGCGCGAGCGGCTCCTGCAGAGAAAGGCGCGGGCGGGCTAGCGTGCGCGTCGGGCTCCTCGGCGGCGGCGTCATCGCGAGGCTTTTCCTCGAGCACGTCCGCCGCGGCGAGATGGGTGACGCCCAGGTCGTCGCGATCGCGGGACGCGGCAACTCACGCAGCAAGGCGCTCGCGCGCGAGTTCGACGTGCCCTACGTCGCGGGCGGCCGGGGACTGATCGCGGCCCGCGCCGAGGTCGTGATCGAGGCCGCCTCGCACGAGGCGGTGCGCGAGCACGCCGAGGAGCTGCTCGCGAAAGGCACTGCAGTCATCGTGCTTTCGGGCGGTGCGCTCTGCGACGACGAGCTGCGCGCGCGCCTGGAGCGTGCGGCGGCGAAGCACCGCGCCCCGCTCTACCTGCCCTCGGGAGGAATCGGCGGTCTCGACGCGCTGAAGGCGGCGTGCGCCGCGGGCGTCGACGAGGTGAGCATCGCGGTCACCAAACCGCCCGCGGCGTGGAAGGGCATTCCCTACGTCGAAAAGCTGAGGATCGATCTCGACCGTCTCGAAGGGCCGGTGACGCTGTTCGAAGGCACGGCGCGCGACGGTGTGCCGCACTTCCCGGCGAACGTCAACATCGCCGCGCTGCTCAGCCTCGCCGGCATCGGTTTCGACCGCACGCGCCTGAAAGTGGTGGCCGATCCGGGGCTCGAGTTCAACACCCACTTCATCAAGATCAGGGGCAGGACCGGGACCATCGATCTGCGGTTCGAAAGCGTGCCCTCCCCCGACAACCCCAAGACCGCGATGCTCGCCTGCTACAGCGCCCTCGCCGCGTTCCGCCAATTCAATTCGCCTGTGCGCTATGGCACTTGAATCCCGCGCGCGCGAAGCGATCCGCAAGCGCTACCTCAAGATCGACTCGGCCACGGTGGCCGACGTGCTCGACACGCTCGGCCTCCGCGACCAGGGGCTCGCACCCGGATTCATCCCGCATCCCGCCTCCGCACGCAGGATGGCCGGCTGGGCCTACACCATCCGAGGGAAGATGGCTCGCTACGCGGGGAACGGCGATCCCCGGAAGATGGAAGCGGTGGACGGCGCAGGCAAGGGCGAGATCACCGTTTGGTCTGGCGAAGGCCGCGGCGTGTGCTTTTTCGGCGAGCTGATCGCACTCGGCATGAAGCGCCGCGGCTGCGCAGGTGCGCTTGTCGACGGCGGCATCCGCGACATCGAGTGGATCGCAAGGATTCGATTCCCGGTGTATGCGTGCTACCGCACGCCGGTGCAGTCGATCGGCCGCTGGAGGGTGAGTGCGTGGCAGGTGCCGGTCGACATGCCCGGGGCGACCTCGCGGCGCGTCAGAGTCCATCCCGGCGACTTCGTGCTCGCCGACGTGGACGGCGTCATCGTCGTCCCGGCGAAGGCCGCGGAGAAGGTGCTGATCGAAGCCGAGCGCCTCGCGAAGAAGGAGATCCGGATCCGCCGCGAGCTCGACCGCGGCGCGAGCCTCGAGGACGTGCTCGCGAAATATGGCCACGTCTGAGGTCATTGTAGAATCGCGAAAAAGCGGCTCGCAGAAGGCAGTCCATTCCAAGGAGGAATCATGAAGCACCTGTCGGGCATCATCGTCGCCGCGCTCACCCTCCTCGCGGGCGAGGCCCTGGCGCAGGGCAAGACTGAAGTACTGTGGTTGGGCCAGTCGGCCGTCCGCATCACATCGCCGGGAGGCAAGGTGATCGTGATCGACCCCTATCTGTCGAAGAACCCCAAGACACCCGCCGCCTGGAAGGATCCCGCCGCGCTCGGCAAGGTCGATCTCGTCCTGGTGACGCACGCTCATGGCGACCACCTCGGCGATGCGCCGCAGATCGTCAAGGCGAACAACGCGCCGCTGTGGGCGCCGCAGGGCCTGTCGGCCTCCCTCGCGGCGCTCGGCATCGTTCCGGCCAAGCTCGCCAATCGCATGGGCCCGGGCGGCTCGATCACGCCGTTCGGGCCGGGCGGCATCCGGATCACGATGGTCCACGCCGAGCACAATTCCGAGCTCGTCTGGGAGAACCCCGCCACCGGCAAGAGGGAGGTTCATTACGGGGGCCAGCCCTGCGGATTCGTCATCCAGATGGAGAACGGCTTCAGGATCTACCACACGGGAGATACCGGGCTGTTCGGCGACATGAAGCTGATCGGCGAATACTACAAGCCCGACCTCGTCCTGATTCCCGTCGGCGGTGGCCCGGCGGTGATCAACCCCGTGGATGCCGCTTACGCGACTCGCGAATTCCTGAAGCCGAGGTTCGCGATTCCCATCCACTACGCGACCAACCCGCTCCTCGCGGGCACGCCGAAGGAATTCATCGACGCGCTCGGCAGCACCCCGACCAAGGTCATCGTGATGAACCCCGGGGACAAGGTGGAGTTCTAGCGGCCGCCCGAACCGACAGACAAAAGCCCGGCTCAGGACGCCGATGCGGTGGTCATCACCGGTTTTTCGCGGTACTGGTCCGGAAACAGCCGCTTCAGATTGGCGATCTTCGGCAGATCGTTGATCACGATGTAGGGATAGGAGGGATTCAGGATCAGGAAATCCTGGTGATAGGCCTCGGCGGGATAGAAGCCCTTCAGCGGGTCGATGCGCGTCACGATCGGCTTGCTGAAGACGTGCGCGCTCCGCAGTTGCGCCACATAGCTTTCCGCGATGCGCTTTTACCGCGCGTCGGCGTAGAAGATCGCCGAGCGATACTGCGTGCCGACATCCGGCCCTTGGCGATTTAGCTGCGTCGGGTCATGCACCACCGAGAAGTAAATGCGGAGGATCTCGCCATAGGAGATCTCCTTCGGGTCGAAAACGATCTGCACCGACTCGGCATGGCCGGTCGTGCCGGTACCGACCTTCTCGTACTCTGCCGTACTCCCGTCCCCGCCCGAGTAGCCCGACAGAACCTGCTTCACGCCCTTGGTGTATTGATAGACACCCTGCACGCCCCAGAAGCAGCCACCTGCCAGCACCGCGGTCTGCAACGGCCCGGCGACCCTGGGATTGTCCAGCACAGGCGCGGGCAGCACTGTCGCCGCTTCGCCCGAGCGTCCGGGAACGTTCCAAAGCGCGGCGACCGCCGCCAGCGCAAGCATGGCGAGCGCAACCGGTTTCGCGGTGTTAGACATGTGGGACTCCTGTTCGTTGATCACGCGGCTTAGTCGTTAGATCGTCCGGGAAACTTACGGGTTCCGCTTGCGCATCGCCTCGAGCATCGGCGTGATGAGGTCCATGGGGACCGGGAACACGATGGTCGAGGTCTTGTCCCCGGCGATGTTGCTCAGGGTCTGCAGGTAGCGCAGCTGCATCGCCTCGGCCTGCTTCGACAGCATCTGCGCGGCCTGCAGCAGCTTCTCCGATGCCTGCAGCTCGCCCTCGGCGTGGATGATCTTGGCGCGGCGCTCGCGCTCGGCCTCGGCCTGGCGCGCGATCGCGCGCACCATGGTCTCGTTCAAGTCCACGTCCTTGATCTCGACGTTCGAGACCTTGATGCCCCAGGCCTCGGTCTGGAGGTCGAGCGTCTTCTGGATGTCGATGTTGAGCTTCTCGCGCTCGGCGAGCATCTCGTCGAGCTCGTGCTTGCCGAGCACAGCGCGCAGGGTCGTCTGCGCGAGCTGGCTCGTCGCGGTGAGGAAGTCCGCGACCTGGATCACCGCCTTCTGCGGGTCGACGACGCGGAAGTACACGACCGCGTTGACCTTCACCGAGACGTTGTCGCGCGAGATCACGTCCTGCGGCGGCACGTCGAGCACCACCGTGCGCAGATCCATCCTGACCATCTGCTGGATCACCGGGATGAGGATGAACAATCCGGGCCCCTTCACCGACCAGAAGCGGCCGAGCTGGAACACCACGGCGCGCTCGTACTCGCGCAGGATCCTGAACGACCACACGAGCAGCACGACCGCGAGAAGCAGCACGCCCAGACCGAAATTGAAGACCATGATCACCCTCCGTTCGAGGAGTCGGAAACGACATCGAGAAGCAGACCGTCCATCGCCGTAACGCGCACGCGCTGGCCCGCTTTGAGCGGCGCGGCGCTGCGGACGCGCCAGTTCTCGCCGTGGACACGCGCCCAGCCTTCCCCTTCGAGGTCCTCGAGCACGCTGCCGACGCTTCCGACCAGCTCCTCGCGGCCGCTCACCACCGGGCGCCTGTGAGCTTTCAGCGCCATCCCCACCACCAGGAACAGGAACGCGGCCCCGGCGACGGCGATGCCGAGGACGAGCGACAGGGGAACGCCGTAGCCCGGGATGTCGGTGTCGATGAGGATCACCGAGCCGATCACGAAGGCGATCGCCCCGCCTATCCCGAGCGACCCGTATGCCGGGAAGAAGAGCTCCCCGGCCATGAACGCGATCCCCACGAGCATGAGCGCGAGGCCGGCGTAATTGACCGGCAGCATGTGAAACGCGTAGGCCGCTATGAGAATGCAGATCGCCCCGACTACGCCCGGGAACACCAGCCCCGGATTGGAGAACTCGAACACCAGCGCGTAGATCCCGAGGAGGACGAGGACGTAGGCGATGCTGGGGTCGGTGATGACCGAGAGAAAACGCGTCCGCCAGTCGGGCTCGAAGGCGACAGTGACAGCGTCCGCGGTCTGGAGCACGCGCTCCTGGTCCGCGGCCTTGAGCTTGCGTCCGTCGAGCCGCTTCAGCAGGGCTGGGACGTCCTCCGCGACGAGGTCGATCACTTTCATATTGAGCGCCTCCGTTGCCGAGAGGCTGACCGCTTCGCGCACCGCCCGCTCCGCCCACTCGGCGTTGCGTCCCCGCATCTGCGCCAGGCCGCGGATGTAGGCCGAGGCGTCGTTTACCTGCTTGCGCGTCATGGTGCTCGCGGTGCTCCCGGCCGCGCCTTTGGCGGACTTGCCCTTGCCGTCCTCCTTTTCGTCGCCGTCCTGCCCGCCCCCTCCGGTTGCGCCGATCGCAACGGGCGTGGCCGCGCCCAGATTCGTCGCCGGAGCCATCGCCGCGATATGGGACGCGTAGAGAATGTAAGTCCCCGCGCTCGCGGCGCGCGCTCCGCCCGGCGCGACGAAGGCCGCGACCGGAACGCGCGAGGCGAGTATGTCCTTGATGATTGCGCGCATCGAGGTATCCAGGCCTCCCGGCGTATCCATCTTCAGCACCACCAGCTGCGCACCCTGCTTCTCCGCGATTTCGATGCCGCGGTGCACATAGTCCGCTACCGCCGGCCCGATCGCGCCGTTGACGGAGAGCAGCACGACCGGCGGCGTCGGGGCCCCGGCCAGTGCGGGCCACAGCGCGCACAGGACAATCAGGAGCTTACGATGGCGCAAAAGA
>DASSJA010000045.1:0-2843 GCA_035691445.1 Burkholderiales bacterium
GACGATGGACCGTGCCAGGGTGAAGAAGGGCTCGCCGCGGCGCTGCAGCGCGATGCGCGGATGCGAGCGGATGATGCCGGCCATCACCGGGTCGCGCTTCGCCAGGGCGCGCTTGGCCCGCAGCCAGTATTCCGGAGCGAACGGATTCATGCATCCTTCGCGAGCGGCAGGTTGAGCAGGAGATTCTGCGGCTTCATGCGCACTACCCCGCGCTCGTTCATCGATAGCGCCATGTACACGGGTTTGCCCGCGACGTCCGCACGCATCAGCGCCGGGTCCTCGAAGTCGAGCCTGAAAAGGGCGAGCATGCGCCGGAACGTCCCCGACTCGACTTCTTCGCCGCGCCACAGGCCGTTGAGCATCGCCGTCGACTCGGCGTCGAGCCCGATGTGCCAGGCCCAGCCGCGATCCTCGACCGCCCGCAGGGCCTGGACACGCACGGCGATGCCGAAAAAATGCAGTATCCACTTCTCCACGACGCGGCAGAACGCCTTGTTGGCCGCACGGCCGAAGTTCATGCTGATGACCAGGTCGTGGCGCTGATCCCGCATCCAATAGAGGTTCGCGTTCTCCGTGTCGAGCACGTCGAGGTTCACCGTCGCGAGCGGCGCCTGTGACTCGACGATCAGCCGGCCGATGCTCCCGAAGCTGCCGCCGGAGGCGTTCATCTCGACCGTTTCCAGGTCCGCGAGCATCACCGTTCCGTCTTCGGTGCTCGCTTTCTGCTCCCGGAAGAAGAGCTCCCCCGCGCGCGGTTCGAGAGGGTCGTCGCAACCGTCCAGGACGTTGCGTACGACCACCTGCGCCAGCTGATCGATGAACAGCGACGGCACGGAGACATCGCCACCCGAGAAAATCTCCAGGTAGCAGGATTCGACGGACTCCGCGCGCTTCAGTCTCCCGAGAAAGCCGAGCAGAACGCGGTAGTTGTCGCGCGCGTCGGCGTCCTCGATCCGTTGTAGCTCCGCGGAGTCAACGTCTCGCCGCGGATCGTCCAGGAGCGCGTCGTGCAGAGCGAGCTCGTTGGGCCCGGACTCGTCGACCGGCCGGATCTCGGGACGCAGGAGGTAGGCGCGCAGGAAATCATCGGTGACGGAGAGCCGCCCCCCGGCACGGCGCTCGAGCAGGTGAAACCCGGAGTTGCGCCAGAAGTCCTGAGAAATTTTCTGGTCGCTCCTCAAGCCCGACAGCCTGACGATTCGCAACCTCCAAGTGGGTGGCTATTTGAGGAGGCCTTCCGCCTTCATCGTTTCCTGCACCTTGGGCCGTGCCCCGATGCGCGCCTGGAAAGCCCTGATATTCGGCCATTTGGCGAGATCGATCTTGTGGATGCCCGTCCAGTTGAGGATAACGAACAGGTATGCGTCGGCGATGCTGAACTTGTCGCCGCTCGCGTATTGCTTGCCTTCGAGCAGCTTCTCCAGGGCGTTCAGCCGCCGCTCGATAGTGCCCAGCTGCACCTCCTTCATCTCCGCGGTCAGCTTGGGATTGAACAGCGCGCCGATCTGCTTGTGCACCTCGCTCGACGTGAAGTTGAGCATCTCCATCAGGCTATAGCGTTCCATCGTTCCCGCCTTGGGCGCGAGCCCGGCGCCCGCCTTTTGGTCGGCGAGGTACTGACAGATGACCTGTACCTCGGTGAGAACCTGCCCGTCATCGAGCTTGAGCGCAGGGACGTAGCCCTTGGGATTGATCTTCCAGTAGTCCTCCCCGCCTGCGGTTTTCTTGTTGGGAATGTCCACCTTCTCGAGATCGAACTTGTAGCCGGCTTCCCGCAGCACGATGTGTGGCGCCATCGAGCAGGCGCCGGGAGCGTAATACAGTTTCATGGCTTGGTCCTTTCTATCTGAATGGTGCGAATTGCGCCGGGGCCCTGCATGCCGCCGGGGCAGCCGCGGCGGCTAGGCTGCCGCAGCCGCCAGCTTGAGTACGCGACTGTGGGAGGAAACGTGCTGGACCAGAAATTCCATCTGGTCGGCGAGGATCTTGCGGTTGGTGAGGATCAGGTACTCCGCCTTGTTGGGTACGTACGGAGCGTAGACGAGCTGCAGCCCGGACTCCTCGGGAAGACGGTTGCGCTTGATGCCGTTGCAGGCCCGGCACGCGGTGACGACGTTCATCCAGGTGTCGGTGCCGCCGCGAGATACCGGCCGGATGTGATCTCGCGTCAGCCGCAGGAAGCTGAACGCTCCCGCGCAGTACGCGCAGATATGGCGGTCGCGGCGAAACAGCTCGCGGTTGTTCAGCGGGGGCACCTGGTTGAAGGCCCTCATCGCCATTGCCTTGCCCTTGATTGCGATGATCGAGCGCGCGGTGATGCTCGAGCGCTTTCCGGTCGCTTGCGAGATGCCTCCGTGGAAAACGAATTCCTGCTCTCCCAGCGTCCAGGCGACCAGATTCTTCGCGTAGTAGAAACACGCCTGCTGCCAGGTGACCCAGCGGTGCGGCACGCCGTGGTTGTCGAGGGTCAGAATCAGCGGAATTTCGCCAGCCATGCTCGAAACTTGTTCCCGAACAATCGTCTGCCGCGGATTGTGCCGCAAAATCCCGCGGCGCGCCACACCGCTTCAGGCCGGTACGCGCGGCGGAAGCTCGACCAGCTCGGCGTTGTAGGCCTCTTCCATCTTCGGTTTCATGCCGTGCTCGGCGAGCGCCTCGGCGAACGCCTTGCGGATCGCGGGCCTCTCGTCGGCGTAGTCGATCTGGTCGCCGCCCAGCCGTTTGCTGATCCAGGCCTTGGGCACGCCCTGGGTATTGCGGATCGAGGTCGCCTCGTGCTTGAACGCGAGATAGCGCGCGGGCATCGCGCCGGTGTTGAAGTGCTGGTGGAACCACATGTTGGG
>DASSJA010000046.1:0-3325 GCA_035691445.1 Burkholderiales bacterium
GAAGCGACCGACAAGGCCCAGGCGCTCGCCGCCGAGGCGGGCGTCAAGAAAGGCGCTGCGGTCACCGCCTGAGCGACAGGGACGACCCCGGCGGCGCGCCGGTCGCTGTGCGTCAAGTACAATACGTCCTTCCCCGAGGAGCGTTGCAACGGGCCGATTTTCGGCGCCTGCCAGGCTCGGGGGGTCGACTCGTGCAACGGCGCTCGCAAACTTTTTTCGAAAGAAAGGAGAGCGCGAGATGAGCGCCGTACTCAAATCCAAGCAGGACTTTCACGTGGCGGACCTTGCGCTCGCCGACTGGGGCCGCAGGGAGATCGCGATCGCCGAGACCGAGATGCCCGGCTTGATGGCGATCCGCGAGGAATTCGCCGCGACCCAGCCTCTGCGCGGCGCGCGCATCAGCGGCTCGCTTCACATGACCATCCAGACGGCCGTGCTGATCGAGACGCTGCAGGCGCTGGGCGCCCAGGTGCGCTGGGCCTCGTGCAACATCTTCTCCACGCAGGACCATGCCGCCGCCGCGGTCGCGGTGAAGGGCACGCCGGTGTTCGCTCACAAAGGCGAGTCGCTGGAGGAATACTGGGAATACACCCACCGCATATTCGAGTGGCCCGATAACGCCCACTCCAACATGATCCTCGACGACGGCGGCGACGCGACCCTGCTGCTGCACCTGGGGGCGCGCGCAGAGAAGGAGGCCTCTCTCATCGCCAAGCCGGCGAGCGAGGAGGAAAAATTCCTTTTTGTCGCGATCAAGGCGAGGCTCGCCCGCGACCCGAAGTGGTATTCGACCCGTCTCGCGCAAATCAGGGGCGTGACCGAGGAAACGACCACCGGCGTGCACCGGCTCTACCAGATGCACAGGGAAGGAAGGCTCGCTTTCCCCGCGATCAACGTCAACGATTCGGTCACCAAGAGCAAGTTCGACAACCTCTACGGCTGCCGCGAATCGCTGGTGGACGGAATAAAGCGCGCCACCGACGTGATGATCGCGGGCAAGGTCGCAGTCGTCTGCGGTTACGGCGACGTCGGCAAGGGCAGTTGCCAGGCGCTGCGCGCGCTCTCAGCGCAGGTATGGGTGACCGAGATCGACCCGATCAACGCGCTGCAGGCGGCGATGGAAGGGTACCGCGTGGTGACAATGGACTATGCCTGCGACAAGGGCGACATCTTCGTCACCGCCACCGGCAACTTGCACGTGATCACGCACGAGCACATGAAGAAGATGAAGGACCAGGCGATCGTCTGCAATATCGGCCACTTCGACAACGAGATCGACATCGCTTCCATCGAGAAGTACAAGTGGGAGGAGATCAAGCCTCAGGTCGACCACGTCATTTTCCCGGACGGAAAGAGGATCATCCTCCTCGCCAAGGGGCGGCTGGTGAACCTCGGCTGCGGCACCGGGCATCCCTCCTACGTGATGAGCTCCTCCTTCGCCAACCAGACCATCGCGCAGATCGAGCTGTGGACCGAGGCGCAGAAAGGTTCCGGCAAATACCCGATCGGCGTGTATGTCCTGCCCAAGCACCTCGACGAAAAGGTGGCGAGACTCCAGCTGAAGAAGCTCAACGCGCAGCTCACCGAGCTCACCGACGCGCAGGCGCGCTACATCGGCGTCCCCAGGCAGGGACCGTACAAGGCGGATCACTACCGCTACTAGGGGAGCAGCGTCTCGAGTAGCGCTGCCCGCGGGGGCGGCGCTATTCTATTGCGCTGGCGATGCGCTCCTCCGCTCGCCGAAACGGGTTTCTTTCAGGGAGCGTGGCGATGAATTCGATATGGCAGGAAAACTACGCTGCGATCGCGCTGCATCTCGTGATCGCGCTCGCCGCAGGCGCGATCATCGGCTTGGAACGCAGCTACCATGGACGGCCGGCGGGCTTTCGCACCCACGCTTTGGTGTGCCTATCCTCGTGCATGTTGATGGTCCTCACCGTATATCAGGACACCTGGTTCGCGGCCTTCTCGCTGGAGCGCGTCAGCGTCGATCCCACCCGTATGGCGCAGGGGATCATGACCGGCATCGGCTTCCTCGGCGCGGGGGTCATCATGAGGGAAGGTCTCACGGTGCGTGGTCTCACCACCGCCGCGTCGATCTGGATCACCGCCGGGATCGGCATCATGATCGGCGTGGGCTTTTATTTCCCCGCGGGAATCGCCACCGCCCTGACGCTGATCGTCCTTTCGGTGTTCCGCTGGATCGAGCGCAAGATGCCGATCGAGTTCTACGCAAATCTCACGGTCGCGTTCGCACGCGACGCCGCCATGCGAGAAGCGGATTTGCGCCCGATGGTGGAGCAGCAAGGGTTTGCGATCGCGAACATGAACTACTGCGTCACCGGCGAGGGGAAGACCTTCGAGTACCAGATGGTGATCCATTCGCCCGACCGCGACAGGACCCGCCAGCTTTCCGAGGCGCTGAACGCGCTTCCCTCGGTCACGGCGTTCCGCATCGCGCCTACCGGGGACTAGGCGGCAAGCCTCATAGCTCGTACGCCTCCGCCTTGCCGGAGAGCGCCGTTTCGATCAGCTTCCGAGTGAGCCGCGGCGAGAACAGCTCGATGAGGGTGTAGGCGTATCCGCGCAGTGCGGCGCCGCGGCGCACCGCCACACGCGTCGTCAGGGTACCGAACAAATGCCCGGCGTCGATCGCGCGCAGCGTGCGGTCGCGCTTTTCGTCGAAAGCCATCGCCGCGATGATGCCTATCCCCAGGCCCAGCTCGACGTAAGTCTTGATCACGTCGGAGTCGACCGCGGAAAGCACGATGTCCGGGGCCAGTCCCTGCGCCTTGAACACCTCGTCGATGCGGTTCCTTCCGGCGAACGCGGGATCGTAGGTGACGATCGGGTGCCGTGCGAGCGCATCGAGCGTCAGGCGATCTCCCTTCGCGAGCGGATGCTTCGCCGGCACGACCACGCAATGACTCCACTCGTAGCCGGGGAGCGCAAGCAGCTTCGGGTAGCCGTCGAGCGCCTCGGTGGCGATCGCGATATCGGCCTCGCGCGCGATCACCATCTCGGCGAGTTGCGGCGGATTGCCCTGTTTGATCGTGAGGTGCACTTTCGGATAGCGCCGCTTGAACTCGCGCACCACCTTGGGCAGCGAGTAACGCGCCTGGGTGTGCGTCGTGGCGACGGTCAGGGTGCCCGAAGACTGATCCTTGAACTCGCGACCGACCTGCCTCAGGTTTTCCGCCTCCTGCAGCAGGTGGTCGATCACTTCGACCACCGCTTTTCCAGGTTCGGTGACCGCGACGATGCGCTTGCCGTGGCGCACGAAGATCTCCACGCCGAGCTCGCTCTCGAGCTCGCGGATCTGCTT
>DASSJA010000047.1:0-2735 GCA_035691445.1 Burkholderiales bacterium
CCGGACGCTCTGGCAGCGGTACAAGCGAAGCCGCCGCCGAAAGCAGAGCAGTGGGGCGTGCGCATCATGTTGGCCCACAAGGAAAAGGGATGCCCGCAGGTTCGCGGCCTTCTGGGCAAGGAATTTCCCCTTGCGAACAAACCGTCGCTGCCGGTGAAGGATTGTCCCTTTCCGCAGCAGTGCGAATGCCATTACGTCAAGCTGTTCGATCGGCGCAAAGAAGAACGGCGTACGGGCAAGGAGCGGCGCAAGGCGCTGCGCGCCGAGAAAGACCATCAAGACCGACGCTCCGGCAAAGACCGGCGAAAAGGTAGAAGCCTGGATTGGACGTAGGCACGTATTCTTTCAGTGCGGCGGCGTTCATCGACGGCCGAGATGCCGGCTGCGTTGCGCGCCAGAACGTCGCAATCGTCGAGGGCGGCATTCTTCTGCGCTACGGCACGAGCATCCAGTCGATCCTGTCGAGGCGGCCGACGAAATTATCGCTCCTGCTGCGCGCGGACGAGGTGATTCAGTGATCGATCGCCGGGCCTGTGTACGGGCGATAGGCGCGTGGCTGATCGCGGCTCCGCTCGCTGCGGTGGGCCAACGTGCAAGCAGGACCCTCAAGCTCGGGGTCCTCAACATCCTGCCGCGCGAAGCGCCGCTGCCCCAAGCGATGCTGCGGGGCCTTCGGGATCTCGGATACGTCGAAGGCAAGAACCTCGCTGTGGAGTGGCGCAGCGGCCCGTACGAGGATTTCCCGGCGTTGGCGGACGATCTCGTCAGGGCGAGGGTGGACGCGATTTACGCCGTGCTCGACCAGGCCGCGCTGGCGGCAAGCCGGGCCACGACGACGATCCCGATCGTCGCCGCCATGCTCGGCGATCCGGTGCGCGAGGGACTGGTCACATCGTTGGCGCATCCGGGCGGCAACGTCACCGGGCTGACTGCGTACAGCGCGGAGCTCGGCGGCAAGCGACTCGAGCTCCTCAAGGAATGGCTTCCTCGGCTGTCGAGCGTCGGTCTCCTCTGGAATCCCGTCAGCGGCTCCACGGTTTCGGGCTCTCCGACGCAAATCGGCCTCGACAAGACGGAAGCGGCGGCTCGCGCCTTGGGTGTCGACCTGCGCTCGTTCGGCGTCCGGCGGCCGAACGATATCGACGCGGCTCTCGACATGGCGAAGCGAGGAGGTGTCGGTGCGCTCATCGTGGAAGAGGACTCGCTTACCTATACGGAGAGAAGCCGTATCATCGACTACATGGCGCTCCATCGGCTCCCCGCGATCTACGGCTTCCGGGATTACGTCGTCTCCGGGGGACTCCTGAGCTACGGGGCAAGACTCCCGGAGCTGCTCCGGCGTGTCCTGGAATACATCGACAAGATCTTCAAGGGGACCCGGCCCGGCGACCTGCCCGTGGAGCAGCCGGCGACCTTCGAATTGGTGATCAACAGGAAAACGGCCGGTGCCCTCGGCCTGACCGTGCCGCAATCGCTGCTGCTGCGCGCCGACGAGGTCGTCGAGTGAGCCGGACCGCACCCTGGAACGACGTCGCGGGCGATGCGAACGTCGCCGTCGACGCGCCGGTGGAACGCCGGATCAGCCGCGGACGGCTGTTCCGCAAGTACCTGGTGCTGATCCTCACGCTCGTGACCATTGCCCTGCTCGTTTCCGGCGGGATCAGCATCTACTTCACGTATCAGGAAAACAGGGACGCGCTCGCCACCTTGCAGCACGAGAAGGCGCTCGCGGCAGCTTCGCGCATCGAGCAGTACATCGGGCAGATCGAGCAGCAGCTCGCGTATGCGGCGCTGCCTCAGCTCGATGCCGGCGACGTCGAGCTTCGGCGCATCGAATTCCTGAAGCTTCTGCGCCAGGCGCCGGAAGTCACCGACATCGCGCAGATCGATCCAACGGGCCGAGAGCAGATCGCCGTGTCGCGGCTCGGTATGGACAACGTGAACTCCGGCAAGGATCGGTCGGGAGAGCCGGCGTTCCAGAACGCGAAGCGCGCAAAAGCCTGGTTCGGCCCGGTGTATTTCCGCAAGGAGACCGAGCCCTACATGACGATCGCGCTGCGCTCGGGCAGCGACAAGGGGCCGGTGACGGTCGCCGACGTGAACCTCAAGTTCATCTGGGATGTCGTCTCCCGGATCAAGATCGGCGAGAAGGGCAAGGCCTACGTCGTCGACGGCAGCGGCTTCCTCATCGCCGATCCGGACATCGGTCTGGTGTTGCGGAAGACCAATCTTTCGAATCTTCCCCACGTCCAGGCGGCGCTCAGCCAGGCCGTCTCCGCCGAACAGGCGATGGTCTCGAAGGATCTGGCGGACACGCCGGTGCTCACTGCAGTGGCGCCCATCGAGACGCTGCACTGGGATGTCTTCGTCGAGCAGCCGGTCGCCGAGGTCTATCAGAAGCTCAACGCGTCGATCCTCCGCACCGGACTGTTGCTCCTCGTAGGGCTCGCAATCTCGGCGGTGGGCGCGTATGCGCTGGCGCGCGGCATGGTGCGGCCGATCCGAACGCTCGAGGAGGGCGCCGAGCGCATCGGCTCGGGGAACCTCGACCAGAGAATCGAGGTGCATACCGGCGACGAGCTGGAGGCGCTCGCCAATCGGTTCAACCGCATGAGCGTGCAGCTCCGAGAGTCCTACGCGGGGCTCGAGCGCAAGGTGGAAGAACGCACGCGCGAGTTGCAGAACTCGCTCGAGCAGCAGACGGCGATCACCGAGATCCTGCGCGTGATCTCGAA
>DASSJA010000048.1:0-2346 GCA_035691445.1 Burkholderiales bacterium
CCGCGCTGGTGATCGAGACGGCTTCGATTCCCCCGGTCTGCCATCTGGCGAGCAGCGCGCTCGCGTCGCCGACCGGCCTCGCGCGCCGGTAGCATTCCGCATATTCGACCCGGGCGCCCCGGGCTTCGAGCTCGATTCGCAGCCAATCGCGGCCGCCCTCGCCGCGAAAGATGATGACCGAGCTGCCGCTCAAGCTCCGAAATTCGGGCAGCGCCGCGAGCGCCTCGCTGTCCCCTTCAACCGAAGGCGATATCACGTCGCGGAATCCCTTCTCCTGGAGCACCTTCGAGGTTCCTGCTCCGACGGCCGCCACGCGCAGGCTCTCGGGCCAGGATCGGCTCGCCTTTACCAGGGCTTGACCGCGCTGTACCGCGGTCGGGCTGACGAAAACCGCCAGCTGAAACTCCTCCAGGCGTTCGACGATTCCAGAAAGGGCGCCCGTATTTTCCGGAGGCAGAATTTCGATCGTGGGAAAGAGTATCGGGTACCCGCCTGCAGCTTTGACGCGCTCGGCGAGCCCTGCAGCGTGCTCCCGCGGGCGAGTGATCACTACACCGCGTCCTGAAAGCGGCCCCGCACTCATGACAGCGAAGCGAGAATGGCATCCGCGCCCAGGTTACGCAGCGTTCCGGCGAGCGTCGCGCCCAGCCTTTCCGGTTCCGAGATCGGGCCGCTCGATTCGGCGCGCACCACCCTGCTGCCGTCGGGTTTCGCAACCAGACCTCGCAGGCGTATCTGCGTTCCGCTCACCACGGCGTAGGCTGCGAGCGGCAACTGGCAATCGCCGGACAGCGCGCGGCTGAGGGCGCGCTCGGCGCGCACGCATGCCGAGGTCGCGGAATCCTCCAGCGAGGCAAGCCGCTGCCGCAGATCGCTCCTGTCCTCGCGGCACTCTATCGCGAGCGCGCCCTGTCCCGGGGCCGGCAAGCTCTGCTCGGGTTCGAGCATTGCGCGGATCCGCGCAGCGAGGCCCAGCCGCTTGAGCCCCGCGGCCGCGAGCACCATGGCCTGGCACTCGCCCCGGTCGAGCTTCGCGAGGCGCGTGTCGAGATTGCCGCGCAGCGGCTTCACTTCCAGCCCCGGATAGCGCTCGCGAAGCTGGGCTTCGCGCCTCAGGCTTGAAGTGCCGACGATGCTTCCCGCGGGCAGCGCTTCGAGACTCGAACTCAGGTTCGACACCAGGCAGTCGCGCGGGTCTTCCCGGAGAGTGAAGGCGGCGAGGCAAAATCCCCGCGGCAATTGCATCGGGACGTCTTTCGCGGAGTGCACGGCGAGATCGGCCCGCCCTTCCTCGAGCGCGACCTCCAGCTCCTTGATGAACAGTCCCTTGCCGCCAACTTCGGCGAGCGGCCTGTCCAGGATCTGATCGCCGCGCGTGGTGACGCCGAGAATGCTCACGTCGCAATGGGGGTACACGCGCCTGAGGGCTTGCGCGACGTGCTCGGACTGCCACAGGGCCAGCCGGCTCTTGCGCGACGCAATGACGATTCGTCCGGCTTCTCGACTCAAGCAGATTCCCTAGCTTGCCAGAGACTTGACCTGGCCCCACTGCCGGCGGCTCACGGGCAGTCTTTCCTCGAGGCCCTCGAGTATCACCGACCACCCGACTTCACCCTCCGTTTCCGTGCCCCGTTCGAACCCGCGGATCCACCGCCGCGCCACGAGGCAGTTGCGGTGGATCCTCACGAATACGCCGCCGAACTCCTGCTCGATCTGCGTGAGCGACTCCTCGATGAGGTGCTCGCGCGCCCGCGTGCGCACGGTGACGTACTTGAGCTCGGCCCGGAGGTAGATCACATCCGAAACCGGCACGAGGGTGAGGCGTCCGCGCTCGGCTACGCTGAAATGGCGCCGGGGAGCCGGATCGATGCTCTCGAGCACCCCGCGCGCGAGCCGAGCCCCGCTCGCGGCTTTTCTCAGGGCTGCCAACAGCCGCGCCGCGCGCACAGGCTTGGTCAGATAGTCCACCGCGTTGACCTCGAACGCCTCGATCGCATACTGGTCGTGCGCCGTGACGAAAATCACCGCCGGTGGGCGCTCGAGAACCTGTAGGTGCCTCGCGAATTCGATACCACTCATCTCGGGCATGTGAATGTCCACGAGGGCAACGTCTGCCTGGGCCGAGGCGACCATTTGCAAGCCCTCTGCGCCGTTCGCTGCCTCACCGGCAACCGAATGCGGCAGCTCGCCTCGGCAGTCGTCCAGCAGCTCGCGCAAGCGGCTGCGCGCAGGCTGTTCGTCGTCGACGATGACCACCCGGAGCGCGCTCATGAGCTGGTGCGGTATGGCATGGCAATACCGATCTCGAAGCGCCCGTCGGCAATGCGCGTATCCAAGCTGGCCTCG
>DASSJA010000049.1:0-3287 GCA_035691445.1 Burkholderiales bacterium
CAGCGCCGGGCCCACGCCGACCTCCTGCCCGTATACGGAATCCCCTTCGCTCCTGAACCTCTTAACCTGGAGCGCGCGTTCTGCCGCTCGGCCCCGAAGTTCCTCGAAATCGGATTCGGCATGGGCGAGACCACCGCCGCAATCGCGCAGCAGCACCCGGAATGCGACTACCTCGGCGTCGAGGTGCACACCCCCGGAGTGGGCAGCCTCCTCGCGCGCATCGCGGAGCTGCGCCTGAAGAACGTCCGCGTCGTGCAGCACGACGCGGTGGAGGTGCTGCGGCACATGATCGGTCCAGGTGCCTTCGACGGGGTGCACGTCTTCTTCCCCGACCCCTGGCCCAAAAAGCGGCACCACAAGCGGCGCCTGCTCCAGGCTCCTTTTGTCGCATTGCTGGCGTCGAAGATGAAACGCGGCGCCGTCCTGCACGCCTGCACCGACTGGGAGGACTACGCAAGACAGATGCTGGAGGTGTTCTCCGCGGAACGCGCGCTCGAAAATACCGCCGCAGCCTATGCCGACCGGCCCGACGCCCGGCCGCAGACCAAATTCGAGCGCCGCGGGCTCGGTCTTGGCCACCGCGTCTGGGACCTGGTGTTCAGGAAAATCTAGAGATCGCAACGGAATCACCGTTGCGCCCGGTTCAGGGAGCACGAGGGGAAGTATCCCTCGTCCCGCTATTTGACCGGCAGGAAGATCTGCAGCAGATCATTCAGGAAGCGCTGCCCCAGGGCGCTCGCCGCGATGCGCTCGCGGTCGCGCACGATGAGCCCGCGCGCCTCGGCGTCGCGCAGCGACTTTTCCGCGACCGCGATCTGCAGGCCGGTGCGCTCGGCGAACAGGCCGACGGGGAACCCGTCGGTCAGGCGCAAGGCGTTCATCATGAATTCGAACACGAGGTCCCCGCGCTCGATCTCGTGCGTCTCCTGTACCGGCCGGCCTTCGTGCACGCGCTCGAGGTATTCCTTGGGCTGCTTCCAGCGCGCGCTGCGCGTGACGCGCTCGGGAAAGCTCAGCTTGCTGTGGGCGCCCGCGCCGATGCCGAGGTAGTCGCCGAAGCGCCAATAGTTGAGATTGTGGCGGCATTCCCGGCGCGGCTTCGCCCAGGCCGAGGTCTCGTAGTGGAGGTAGCCGCGCTCGGCGAGCGCGGCTGCAACGGCGTCCTGCATCGCCGCGGCCGAATCGTCATCGGGCAGCACGGGTGGATGCCGGAAGAAGTGCGTGTTCGGCTCGATCGTCAGATGATAGAAGGAAAGATGCGCGACGTCGGCGTCGATCGCCGCTTCGGCGTCGGCACGCGCTTCCGCCAGCGTCTGGCCGGGCAGCGCGTACATGAGATCGAGATTGACGTTGTCGAAGCAGTCCCCGGCTATCCGGATCGCCCGCCGGGCCTCGTCGTCGTCGTGGATGCGGCCGAGCGCCCTCAGGTGCCTCGGATTGAAGCTCTGGATGCCGATCGAGAGGCGGTTCACGCCGGCTTCGCGGTAGCCGCGGAACTTCTCCGCTTCGAAGGTACCGGGGTTCGCCTCCAGGGTGATCTCGCAGTCCGCCGCGAGCGAGAGCCGCGCGCGGAACGCGGAGATCAGCGTTTCGATCGCATCGGCCGAGAACAGGCTCGGCGTGCCGCCGCCGAAGAAGACGCTGTATACGCGCCGTCCCCAGACCTCGGGCAGCGCCTGCTCCAGGTCGCTCACGAGCGCGCCGACATAGGCTTTCTCCGGGACGCTCTCCCTCGCCTGGTGCGAGTTGAAGTCGCAGTACGGACATTTCTTCACGCACCAGGGGATATGAACGTAGAGGGCCAGTGGGGGGAGCTGCCCGAGGCGCACGTCCGACGGAGAGGGCGCGAACGCCACGTTCGAGATCAAGCGCCCTCCTTGAGCTTCGCGAGCAGCCGGCGCAGGGCCTTGCCGCGGTGGCTGAGGAGATTTTTCTGCTCCGGCTCGAGCTCGGCAGCGGTCTTGCCCAGGTCCCGCAGGAAAAAATGCGGGTCGTAGCCGAAGCCGCGCTCGCCGCGCGGCTCCGCCACGATCTCCCCCGCCCAGCTGCCTTCGGCGATGACGGGCTCGGGATCGTCGGCGTGGCGCATGAGCACGATCACGCAATAGTAGTGCGCGCGCCGGTCGTCCTTGTCTGCGAGCAGCGCGATCAGCTTCTCGTTGTTGTGCGTGTCCGACCGCGGCTCGCCCGCAAACCGCGCCGAGTGTACCCCGGGCTCGCCGCCCAGGGCGTGCGCGCAGATGCCGGAATCGTCCGCAAGCGCGGGCAACCGCGCGCGACGGGTCGCGTGGCGCGCCTTGGCGAGCGCATTCTCGATGAACGTCCCGTGCGGTTCCTCGGCCTCGCTCACGCCGAAGCTGGATTGCGGGAGGATCTCGATCCCGAGTGGAGCGAGCAAGGCTTCGATCTCTCGCAATTTTCCAGGGTTGGAGGAGGCCAGCACGAGCCTCTTCAGCATCTTAGGCCACTCCGAGCGCCGCCCTTTGCTTCGAAACGAGCTGGGCGATCCCCCGCTGCGCGAGCGCGATCAGGGCCTGCATCTGTGCCGCGGAGAAGGGATCGCCTTCCGCGGTACCCTGTATCTCGACGAAGCCGCCCGAACCCGTCATGACCACGTTCATGTCGGCGTCGCAGGCCGAATCCTCCGCGTAATCCAGGTCGAGGACCGGCACGCCTTCGACCAGGCCCACCGACACCGCCGCCACGAAATCGCGGATCGGCGAGCCGGCGAGGACGCCGCGACGAACCAGCATCCCGACGGCGTCGTGCAGGGCGACGAACGCGCCGGTCACGCCCGCGGTGCGCGTGCCGCCGTCGGCCTGAATGACGTCGCAATCGAGCTTCACAGTGCGCTCGCCGAGCCTCGGCAGGTCCACCACCGCGCGCAGAGAGCGACCGATCAGGCGCTGTATCTCCTGCGTGCGCCCGGACTGCCTGCCGCGCGCCGCTTCGCGATCGGAGCGGGTGTGGGTCGAGCGCGGCAGCATGCCGTATTCCGCGGTTACCCAGCCCTGTCCGCGGCCCTTGAGGAATGCGGGCACCCCGTCCTCGACGCTGGCCGTGCAGATCACGCGCGTGTCTCCGAAGGCGATCAGCACGGCTCCCTCCGCGTGCCGCGTATAGCCGCGCTCGATCGCTATGGGGCGCAATTCGCCGGGTTCGCGCTGCGAAGGTCTCTTCACGGTTTTTTTTGCGGCGTGTGCTTGCGGATCGCAGCGCGGATTTCCTGGATCGCGCGCTCGATCTCCTCGTCGGAAAGGTCGCCATGATCCGCCTTGCTGAAGTCT
>DASSJA010000050.1:0-6909 GCA_035691445.1 Burkholderiales bacterium
CGGGTCGTCGAGAAGCAGCAGAATGGACAATGTCGCGACCAGGGCGGCGATCAGCATGCGCGTACCCGCCCCGTACTCGCGCCGGCGTCCTTCCCACAGGGTCCAGGCGGCGAGCGGCCAGGCCGGCCACGTCGCCCAGGCAAGGGTCTGCCCCCAAAATTCGAGGGCGGCCGTGTGAGGCACGGCGAATTGCGCTGCGTTGGCGTGCCACCACGCGAGCGAGAATCCTGCCGAGCTGCGTTCCGCCAGCGCGAGCCAGCCCCCGCCGAGCAGAAGAAACAGGAGAAGAGCCTGAGTCAGCGTCGGCAGGTACTCCCGTCGGCGCCATGACAGGGACAAGAGGGGTGCGACGAGCGCAACCCCGATCGGAGCAATGACCGCGGGTACTCCTTTGCTCAGCCCGGCAACGGCGAGCCCCAGGCCGAGGAGCCACCCGGCGCGAAGGGGCTTGCGCCGCGCGAGAGCGATGCCGTACCAGGCGAGGGCCTGCCCCGAGAGCATGCTGATCTCGCCGAGCGTCTCGTGGGCGTGGACGAGCAGGACAAGGCAGCCGAGCAGGACGAGCACCGCGCTCGTTCCTTCGAGCTTGCCGTACAGCTCCCGGCCGGTGAGGTGCGCCAGGGCGAAGACTGCGGCCATCATGACGCCGCTCGCCAGGCGCGCCCCGTCATGGGGAGAGAGCACGAGGCCGAACAACTTGGCGGTCAGCGCCGCCACCCAGTAGTGGAACGGTCCGTCCTCCAGGTAGATCTCCCCCGCCAGATGCGGGACGACCCACCGGCCGTGCTCGAGCATCTGGTGCACGATGCCGATGCCGACTGCGTCCTCGGCTTTCCACAGATCGTGGCCGACGAGGCCGGGCAGCAGATAGGCGAGAACGAGCAGCGCGAAGAGCGCTGGTGCCAGCGGAAGGGGGATCCGCGAATTCACTCAGGCTCCGCGCGCCAAATGAAAAAAGGCAGCCGAAGCTGCCTTTCGCGAAACGCGTGGTGCGGCACGCCTACGCAGAGGGTTGTTTGGCGGGCTTCGCCGCCGTCTTCTTCCTCGTGTACTTCTGGCGGAATTTCTCCACCCGCCCGGCGGTATCGACGATCTTCTGCTTGCCCGTGTAGAACGGGTGGCAGGAAGAGCAGACCTCGACGTGCAGCTCGCGGCCGAGGGTCGAGCGCGTGAGGAAGGTGTTCCCGCAGCTGCAGATAACCTTGATTTCCTTGTATTCGGGGTGAATCTTCTCTTTCATGGCATCTGTCCTCATGCAAATTCGGCGGGGCGGAATTATCCCTAAAATCACCTGCTTTGGGCAAACTACCCGCGTCTCATTGAATCGAAGAAATCGCCGTTGTTCTTGGTCGCCCGGATCTTGTCGACGAGGAACTCCGCGGCTTCCAAATCGTCCATCGGATAGAGAAGCTTCCTCAGGACCCAGACCTTCTGCAGGATCTCCGGCTTGATCAGCAGTTCCTCGCGGCGCGTGCCCGAACGATTCACGTTGATCGCCGGGAAGATGCGCTTCTCGTACATGCGCCGGTCGAGATGGATTTCCATGTTGCCGGTGCCCTTGAATTCCTCGTAGATCACGTCGTCCATGCGCGAGCCGGTGTCGATCAGGGCGGTCGCGAGGATGGTGAGCGAGCCGCCTTCCTCGATGTTCCTCGCCGCGCCGAAGAAGCGCTTGGGGCGCTGCAACGCGTTCGCGTCCACGCCGCCGGTGAGCACCTTGCCCGAGGCGGGCACCACGGTGTTGTAGGCGCGCGCTAGGCGCGTGATCGAGTCCAGCAGGATCACCACGTCCTTCTTGTGCTCGACCAGGCGCTTCGCCTTCTCGATCACCATTTCGGCGACCTGGACGTGGCGCGATGCCGGTTCGTCGAAGGTCGAGGCGACGACTTCGCCCTTCACGGTGCGGGTCATCTCGGTCACTTCCTCGGGCCGCTCGTCGATAAGGAGCACGATCAGCGTGCTGTCGGGATTGTTCGTCGTGATCGCGTGCGCGAGCTGCTGCATCAGCACCGTCTTGCCGGCCTTGGGCGGGGATACGATCAGGCCGCGCTGCCCCTTGCCGATGGGGGCGATGATGTCGATGATGCGGCTGGTGATGTTCTCCTCGCCCTTCATGTCGCGCTCGAGCTTGAGATGCTCGTCGGGGTGCAGCGGCGTGAGGTTCTCGAAGAGGATCTTGTGCTTGGAGGCCTCGGGCGCGTCGGCATTGACCTTGTCGACCTTGACGAGCGCAAAGTAGCGCTCGCCGTCCTTGGGAGTGCGGATCTCGCCTTCGATCGAGTCGCCGGTGTGCAGATTGAAGCGCCGGATCTGGCTCGGCGAGACGTAGATATCGTCGGTCGAGGCGAGGTAGGAGGTGTCGGGCGAGCGCAGGAACCCGAAGCCGTCGGGCAGCACTTCGAGCGTGCCGTCCCCGTAGATGGACTCGCCCTTCTTGGCGCGATTCTTCAGGAGCGCGAAGATCAGCTCCTGCTTCCGCATGCGGTTGGCGCCGTCGATTTCGTTCGACGTCGCCATCTCGAGCAGCTGGCTTACGTGTTGTGTCTTGAGTTCTGATAAATGCATAAAACGCCCAAGCGGGATGAACGACCTCAGACCGTTCGAACGGAGAAGCAGGGAACCGAAACGGGGAGGATTTGCGCCCGGTACAGCTCTTTGCAGACGCAGGGGGCGGGGGGCTAACCCGCCGCCCGCCTTATGCGCAAAGAATAGAGATTTTAGATGTTGCTGTCAAGGAACGCCGTGAGCTGGGATTTGGACAAGGACCCCACCTTCTGCGCCTCCATGCTCCCGTTCTTGAACAGCATCAAAGTGGGTATGCCGCGCACGACGTACTTCTTCGGCGTCTCCTGGTTTTCGTCGACGTTGACCTTCGCCACCTTGAGCTTGCCCGAATACTCCCTGGCCACCTCGTCGAGCACCGGCGCGATCGCCTTGCACGGCCCGCACCATTCGGCCCAATAGTCCACCAGAACGGGAACGTCGGACTTCAGTACCTCGGCTTCGAAGGTGGCATCGCTGACGTGATGAATGAATTCGTTCATTTGCTTCCTTTTGCGAGACTGGGAATTACAGCGGAGCTTCGTGGTATGTATGTTTGGGCGCGAGCCCGAAACTCAACGGTATGCTAGCGGAATTCGCGCGCCTGGAAAAGGGCGGGCCGGCATGTCTTTCCATATAAGAGGTTATTTTTACTGGAGAAAGCGGCAAAATCCAGGCCCCTGCATGCTAAGATAAGCGCATGGCCTACGTCGTCACCGAGACCTGCATCAAGTGCAAATACACCGACTGCGTGGATGTCTGCCCGGTCGATTGCTTCCGTGAGGGACCGAACATGCTGGTGATCGATCCGGAAGAATGCATCGACTGTACGCTGTGCGTTCCGGAGTGCCCTGTCGAGGCGATTTTTGCCGAGGACGACGTGCCTCCGGAGCAGCGCGAGTGGATTCCGGTGAACGCCGAGCTGTCCAAGGTCTGGAAACCCATCGTCGAGCGCAAACCGGCGCCGGCGGACGCCGATGAATGGGCGAAAGTGAAGGAAAAAAAGCACCTGCTCGAACGCTGAACGATCCGCGTTAAAGTAGGCGCTCATGAGCGCGGGCGCGGAATTGCCGGTCCTCGAAAAAAGCGAGCTGTTCGAGCGCCTCGCGCAGGGGCATTCCACCGGCGTCACCGTCGTCACCCCCAACAAGCGCCTGTCGCAGGCGCTCATCCTGGAGTTCTATGCTTTCCAGATCGGGAAAGCGCTTTCGGTCTGGGAAGCGCCGGATATCCTGCCGTTCGGTGCTTTCGTGCAGCGGTTCTACGAAGACGCCCTCTATACGGACCTCTCGGCCGGGTTGCCGATGCTCCTCACGCCGGCGCAGGAGGAGGAAGTCTGGAAGCAGGTCGTCGGCGGGAGCGGGCTCCTCGCCGTCGAAAGCGCGGCCGCCAGGTGCCGCGACGCCTGGAACCTCGCCAGGCTGTGGCGCGTCCACCCCGGCGCCGGGAACCAGGACACCGAGGCTTTCGCGCGGTGGCTCACCCACTACAAGGAGAAAACCGAGAACGATCTCGATACCGCGCGGCTGCCGGATGCGTTGCGGCGGTTCCTGCCGGAGCTGAAGCGGCCGAAGCTCCTGGTCGCCTACGCGTTCGACATCCTGCCGCCGCAGACGAGGGAGTTCCTCGACGCGCTCGGAACGGCGATCGCTTTCTGCAGGCCGGATCCCCGGTCCGCCACCGTCTCGCGGACGGCTTTCGATTCCGCGAAGCGCGAGATCGAGGCCGCCGCGCAATGGGCAAGGGCGCGTCTGGAAGCGGGCGGCAAACGGATCGGGGTTGTCATTCCCTCCTTGCAGGAAAAGAGAAAAGAGGTGGTTCGCGTTTTCTCGCGAGTCATGCGCTCCGGCGGCGACAAGACAGCCGTACCTTTCAACGTCTCGCTCGGTACTCCTCTTCAGGAATTCCCCATAGTGAATGCCGCGCTGACGGTGTTGCACTTCTCCGAGGAAGAAATCTCGTTCGAAGAGGCGAGTCGGATCGTGCGCTCGCCGTTCATCGGCGGTGCCGAGACCGAGCTCGGCGCGCGCATGCGCCTCGACGTGCGGCTGCGCGAGAAGGTCGGCGCCACGGTCGCGCTGCCGAAGCTGATCGCTTTCCTCGAGAAGAAGACCGTGCTTCGCGAGAGGCTCGAGCGGGTGTTCGGGATGCGCGAGACCGGGCTGTTCTCGCAGAAGACGCCGGCCGAGTGGGCGCGGCATTTCTCGGGCGTGCTCGAGGCCGCCGGCTTTCCGGGCGAGCGCGCGCTCGCCTCGGACGAGTTCCAGACACAGGCCAAATGGCACGAAGCGCTCGGCGAGCTGTCGCGCCTCGATCGAGTCTCGAAGGAGATGCCCTTCTCTCAGGCGTTTCACACGCTGCGAAAGATCTGCGCCGATACCCTCTTCCAGCCGGAAACCCCGGAGTCGCCGATCCAGGTGCTCGGTCTGCTCGAATCCGCGGGCGTCGAGTTCGACCACCTCTGGGTCACCGGCCTTACCGACGAGGCCTGGCCGTTGAAGGCGAATCCCAATCCCTTCCTGCCGCTCGCGCAGCAGAGAAAAGCGGGCATCCCCGAGGCGAGCGCCGAGACCTCGCTCGAGCTCGATCGGCGCATCACCGAAGGCTGGAAGCGGGCGGCGGGCGAGGTGGTGTTCTCGCACTTCACGAAGGAGGAGGATCGCGACGTCCTGCCGAGCCCGCTCGTCGCCGACCTCCCGGCGCGGCCGATCGAGGCTCCTTCCTTCCCGAGGCTCCGGGACGAGATCTTCAGGTCGAGGAAACAGGAGACGCTGCGGGATCGCGTCGCGCCGCCGGTGAGGACGCGGCAAGTCAGCGGCGGAACCCGGGTCCTCTCCGACCAGGCGGCGTGCCCGTTCCGCGCCTTCGCGCGCCACCGTCTGGACGCCGACCCGCTCGAGCAGCCGGGCGAGGGCCTCGACGCCTCGCAGCGCGGCAGGCTGGTGCACGAGCTGATGAGGGATCTCTGGTCCTCCTTGAAAGACTCGGAGCATCTGAGCGGCGATTTGGGGCCGGCGATCGAGCGGGCGGCGGACGCCGCGGTGCGCGAGCTGAAGCTCGAGGGCCGCTTTGCCGACCTCGAGCGCGCGCGGCTCGCGCGCATCGCCCGCGAGTGGCTGGAGGTGGAGAAGGGCCGCCCGCCTTTCGGCATCTCGTCCCTGGAGGAAAAAAGAACCCTCGGTTTCGCCGGCCTGGAGTTTGCCGCGCGCATCGACCGCATGGACAGGCTCTCCACCGGCGGCCACGCGCTCATCGACTACAAGACCAGCCGCAATCTCACGCCGATGCAGTGGCAGCCGCCGCGCCCCGACGATCCGCAGCTCGCGCTCTACGCGGTGTCGGCAACAGAGCAGGTGACCGCGGTCGCCTTCGCCAGGGTGCGGCCGGGCGAGATGCGCTTCTTCGGTTTCTCGCGCGACGACGAGGCGCTGCCGCGAGTGCAGAAGGCGAAGGCCTGGGAGCCGCTCCTGCGCGACTGGAAGGCCGAGGCGGAGAAGCTGGGCGGGGAGTTCGCGCGCGGCGAGGCGGGCGTCGATCCAAAGAAGGACCTCATGACCTGCCGCTACTGCGGGCTCGAGACCCTGTGCCGCGTCTACCAGAAGATCAACGTCCTCGCCGAGGAGGAGTTCGAGGAATGAGCGAGATGAGGGACTCGGCGCAGCGCGAGCGCGCGCTCGACGTCCGCCATTCGTTCATCGTCCAGGCGCCCGCGGGCTCCGGCAAGACGGATCTGCTCGTCCGCCGGTTCTTGAAGTTGTTGGAAGTCGTAAAAAAACCTGAAGAAATCCTCGCCATCACTTTCACCAAGAAAGCGGCCGCCGAGATGCGCAAGCGCATTCTCGAGAAATTGCGCGAGACGGGAAATGAGTCGGCCGAGATCGCCCACCGCCTGCGCATCCACACCATCGACGCCTTCTGCACTGCGCTCACGCGCCAGGTTCCGGTGATGGCGCGCTTCGGCGCGCAGCCCGAGACCCTCGAGGACGCGAAGGAGCTCTACGCCGAGGCCGCGGCGCGGGTGTTCGCCGGCCTCGAGCCGGCGGCCGAGAAGCTGCTGCGCCACCTCGACAACAACGTGCCGCTCGCCACCGACCTACTCGCACGCATGCTCGCGAGCCGTGACCGCTGGTTGCGCAAGACCGGCGCTGCGCCGACGCGCGCGGAGCTGGAGGCGGCGCTGCAGGGCGAACGAGCCCGGCTGCTGGATCGAGCAAAGGCGCTCTATCCCAAATCGTCGGAGGCCCTCGCGCGCGCCTGCCTCACGCAGAAGGACGAATGGTCCAAGCGCACGCCGCCGCCCGCCGAGATGACGCGCATCGCCGGCCTGCGCGAGGCGCTGGTGGCGCTCCGCAGCCAGCCGCCCGCGGA
>DASSJA010000051.1:0-2080 GCA_035691445.1 Burkholderiales bacterium
CCAGCTCGCGCTCTCGGGCACGCACGCCCTGGACGAGCACTTTTCATCCGAGCGCCTCATCGGGGCAACGGCGGGCGAGAAGCTGCGTTTTCCGCGAGAGGCGCCCTTCTACAGCGTCGGCAGCTTCGATCAGAGCGTCCCCTTCTACCTCGGACGCGCGGTGACGTTGGTCGGCTACGAGGACGAGCTTGCGCCCGGCATCGCCACCGAACCCGCCAAGTACGTCGGATCGATCGAGGAATTTCTGGCGCGCTGGCGGGGGCACTCCGAGGCCTTCGCGATCATGACGCCCCGCGTCTACGACACGCTCAGGCAGGAAGGCCTTCCCGGACGCGTCCTCGTGCGCGACGCCTGGCGGGTCATCGTCGCGAGACGCCAGCGCCGTCGAGCTCGGGGTAGTGCCTGAAGATGCCGTGCTGGTTGAATGCGATCCGCCGCGGCGACGCGAGATACGCGGCGATGCGCGGGCGGGTCGCGGCCCGGTCGTGCAGCGCGATCGATCGCGGGTGCTCGGGTGCCAGCTTTTCCATCGTCCGCGGGAAAGCGTAGCGCAGGCCAGCGATCATCTGGAACAGTGACAGGTCCGCATAGGAGAATGCCCTGCCGAGCAGCCAGCCGCCCTTTTCGCGCGCGAGCACCCGTTCGAAATAGCCCAGGAATTTGGGCAGCCGCTCGGCGGTGAAGTTCGCCGCGCGGCGCATCGACTCGGGCTTCTGGTCCTCGTAATAGAAGGCGCCGCCGAGCGGATGGTGTGCGTCGTGGGCTTCGACCAACCAGTCAGCGATGGTCAGCTGGAGCTGGTGCACCCATACGCGCGCCGCCTCGCTCTTGGGGACGAGGCCGTGGCGCGGGCCGAGCCAGAGGAGGATATTCGCCGTCTGCGCCACCACGAGCTTCCCCGCCTTCAGGAACGGCGGCGCGAAGGGCGGGTGCCCCGGCGATTTGCCCTCCAGGAAGCGTGTCAACGCCGAGACGCCGCGGTGTGCAAGGCGTGCCACGTCCATGTAGTCGGCGCCGGCCTCCTCGAGAGCCAGCCGCACGAATTCGCCCCGTCCCTGTATCGACGGCCAGTAGTAGAGCTCGTAGCGCATGGGTCCTCCTGTCAAGCCTCCCGTGTCCTCAGTCTCCTCGCGCGCGCCAGCAGCAGCAGGGCGATCGTCGTCGTCACCAGGTTCCAGGCGATGCCGTTCGCGAACGCGACACGGTACGAGCCGGTGAGGTCGAAGATCCAGCCGGGAAGCCAGCCTCCAAGCGCCATCCCGAAGAGCGTCGCCATCAGCACCGTGCCCGTCCGCACGCCGGCTTCCCGCGGCGAGAAATACTCGCGCACGATGATCGGATAGGAAGGCACGAGCCCTCCCTGGAACAGGCCGAAGAGCGCCGAGATCAGGTAGAGCGCGGAGAGCTGCTGGAACGGCAGGAAGAGCGCGAGCGCGACCGCTTGCAGCACGGCGCCCAGCAGCAGCGTGCGCAGTCCGCCGATGCGGTCCGCGATCCACCCCGATGCGAGGCGGCTCACGATGCCGAAAGTCAGCATCAGCGAGAGCATCTCGGCGCCGCGCGCAGCGGGATAGCCGAGGTCGCCGCAGTACGCGACCATGTGCACCTGAGGCATGGACATCGCCACGCAGCACGAAACCCCCGCGATGCACAGCAGGGTCTGGAGCGCGTCGGGCGAGAAACCGAGCGGCCGTTCGCGGCTCCACGAGGCGCTCCGCGCGCGCGGCGCGCCGCTCGTGGGCGCGACATCGGCGATGGCGGGGGGCTTCCTCTTCAGGGAGAGCGCGAGCAGGGGCATCGCGAGGATGCAGAACACCCCGGTCCCGACGTAAGTCGCTCGCCACCCTGCGTGGTCGATGAAATACTGCATGAGCGGGGGCCAGACCGCGCCCGCGAGATAGTTGCCGCTCATCACGATCGCGACCGCGATCCCGCGCCGGCGCGTGAACCAGAGTGCGATATCGGCGACGAGCGGCACGAAGGTCCCCGAGGTGCCCAGCAGGCCGATCAGCAGCCCCTGAGCCACGGAGAACTGGAAAAGATTCCGCGAAAAGCCGGCCGCGACGAAGCCGAGCGCGAG
>DASSJA010000052.1:0-4489 GCA_035691445.1 Burkholderiales bacterium
ATTCTTGGCGCCGATTCTGCCGAATACGTCGGAGCGGGTTGCGGCTCTACTCGGGCTCAAGCTCCCGTTGAAATGGACCCAGTTTCGGGAACCTTTGCACGGTATTAGACAATATGAGCACTTGATCACTCGCGTCGAGGAGAAACAACTCGACGCGCTGTTCGAACCGCCACCGGAGAAATCCGCGATGACCACACCCACAGCGCCATCAACCGACGGAACGATCTCCATCGACGATTTCTCCAAGGTCGACCTGCGCGTGGCGAGGATCGTCAGGGCCGAGCATGTCGAAGGCGCCGACAAGCTGCTGAAGCTCACGCTCGACGCCGGCAACGGCGCGCGCACGGTGTTCGCGGGGATCAAGTCGGCCTACGATCCGGCGAAGCTCGAGGGCCGGCTCACGGTGATGGTCGCGAATCTCGCGCCGCGCAAGATGAAGTTCGGAGTCTCCGAGGGCATGGTTCTCGCGGCGAGCGGTGAAGGCCCGGGCCTGTATCTGCTTTCTCCCGACTCCGGGGCTCAAGCCGGGATGAAGGTGAAGTGAACCTGCTGCACCTCGTGCTCTCCCCGCTGGCAGGCGCGCTCTCGCTCGCCGTGCTCTGGCTGGCCATCGCGGCGGCGTGTCTCCTTCCCGCGGGAAACGCCGCGTTCGCGCGGCGGTTCGCCTTCCCGCTGGGCGCGCTCGCCGGCATCGCGCTCGCGGCGCTCGGGCTCGAGGCGGCGTGGCTGCCGGCGCAGACGCTGACGCTGCCGCTCGGGCTTCCCGACCTGCCTTTCCATCTGCGGCTCGATCCGCTCGCAGGATTCTTCCTCATGCTCCTGGGCACGGTCGCGGCCGGGATTTCCGTGTACGCCGCGGGCTATTTCCGCGAGGAGCCTTCGGGCCGCCTTCCGCTGATCGGCTTCCAGTACCACGTGTTCCTCGCGAGCATGGCATTCGTGCTGCTCGCCGACGACGCGTATCTGTTCATGGTGTCGTGGGAGACGATGGCGCTCGCGTCCTACTTCCTCGTCATCACCGACCACCAGCGGCCCGCGATACGCTCGGCCGGGTTCCTCTACCTTCTGATCGCGCACCTGGGGGCGATCGCGATCCTGCTGTGTTTCGGGGTGCTGCATGGCGGGCGCGGCGACTATTCGTTCGATGCGCTTCGCGCCGCGCAGCTGCCGCCGGCGTGGGCGACCGTCGCGTTCCTTCTCGCGTTCTTCGGCTTCGGCGCAAAGGCGGGGATGCTTCCGCTGCACGCCTGGCTGCCCGAGGCGCATCCGGCCGCGCCCTCGCCCGTGTCGGCGCTCATGAGCGGGGTCATGATCAAGACCGCCATCTACGGCATGGTGCGCGTGATCTTCGACCTCATCGGGCACGTACGCTGGGAATGGGGCCTGGTGGTGCTCGCGATCGGCGCGGGGACGACGCTCTTCGGCGTGCTCTATGCCCTGATGCAGCACGACCTCAAGCGCCTCCTCGCCTACCACTCGGTGGAGAACATCGGCATCATCCTGCTCGGCCTGGGCATGGCGATGGTGTTCATCGGCTTCGGCCATCCCGCCGCGGGCGCCCTGGGACTGATCGCCGCGCTCTATCACACGCTCAACCATGCGGTGTTCAAGGGGCTGCTCTTCCTCGGCGCGGGTTCGATCCTGCGATCAACCGGCCTGCGCAATCTGAACGACATGGGGGGCCTGATCCACGGCATGCCGAAGACCGCGTTCTATTTCCTGATCGGGGCGCTCGCGATCTCGGCGCTGCCGCCCTTGAACGGATTCGTCTCGGAGTGGCTCACCTTCCAGACCGCGCTCCAGGCGACGATTCTGAAGAACGGCATCGTGCGCAGCCTCCTGCCGCTTTTCGCCGCGACCCTCGCGCTCGCCGGCGCGCTCACCGCGATGTGCTTCGTCAAGGTCTTCGGCATCGCTTTTCTCGGCCGGCCGCGCGATCCCGCCCAGCCCTCGCCGCTCCCCCACGCGGGCGACGCCCGGGACATGGAGCGCTACGGCATGGCCTGGCTCGCCGCGGGGTGCTTCGTGCTCGGCCTCTTCCCGACCTCGTTCCTGCTCGTCTTGAATCGCGTCGGCATCTCGCTCGGCGGATACGGTCTGTCCGAGCAGGCGCTGACGGGATCGGGCTGGCTGTGGCTCGTGCCGACCGCGGCGGAGCAGGCGAGCTACTCGCCCCTGATTTTCCTCGTCGTAATCGTCGCGGTGACGCTGCTCGCGTTTCTCCTTGTCCGCCGCTTCTACCACGGCCGCGCCCGCTTCGCCGACCCCTGGGACTGCGGCTACCCCGAGCAGACCCCGCGCATGCAGGACACGGCCGATGCGTTCGGCCAGTCGATTCGCCATGTTTTCGGCCCGCTCTACCGCATGGACCGCCGCCTGCCCGGTCCCGACGACGCGGCTCCCCGGTACGTGCTCAAGATCGAAGACCGCCACTGGTACTGGCTCTACCTGCCGGTGGCGCGTGCGGCCGAGTTCCTCTCCTCCAAGATCGCACTCCTGCAACAGGGCCGCATCAGCATCTACCTGCTCTACAGCTTCATCACCCTGATCGCGCTTTTGGTGTTCGTGCGATGAGCTCGTCACGATGAATACGACACCTGCGATCGCGTTCCAGATCCTGCAGTCGGTGTTCGTGGTGCTCGCCGCGCCGCTCCTCGTGGGCTGGGTGAACCAGTGGCGCGCCTGGCTGCAGAACCGCTCGGCCCCTTCGATCCTGCTTCCCTACTGGACGCTCGCGAAGCTCTTCCACAAGGAGGCGGTGATCGCGCGCCACGCTTCGCCCCTGTTCCGGGCGACACCCTATATTCTGTTCGGCTGCATGTGGCTCGCGGCCGGGATCGTCCCGGTGCTCGCGACCGGGCTCCCCTTCGCTCCTGCGGCGGACATCATCGCGCTGGTCGGCGTATTCGCGCTGGCGCGCGTCTTCTCCGCGCTCGCCGCCATGGACATCGGCACCCCGTTCGGGGGGCTGGGCGCCCGGCGCGAGATGCTGATCGGCTTCCTCGCCGAGCCCGCGATGCTGATGACGCTGTTCACGGCGGCATTCATTTCCGGGTCGACGCAGCTGACCACCATCGTGGACACGCTCGCGCACCGCGAATTCGCGCTCTATCCCAGCCTCGCCTTCGCCGCTTTTGCGTTCCTCATGGTGCTGCTCGCGGAGAACGCGCGCATCCCGATCGACAATCCGACGACGCACCTGGAGCTCACCATGGTCCACGAGGCGTTGATCCTCGAGTACTCGGCAAGGCACCTCGCGCTCATCGAGTGGGCCGTCGCGATCAAGCTGTTCGCCTATATGACCATAGGCATCGCCCTCTTCGCCCCATGGGGAATCGCCGAGGCGGGCGACTGGAGCGCCCTGCCGCTCGCGATCGGGGCGCTCGCCGCGAAGCTCGCCCTCGCCGGAGCGGGCCTGGCGTTCCTCGAGACGCTGCTCGCGAAGCTGCGCCTGTTCCTGGCGCCAGAATTCCTGTCCACGGCGTTCCTGCTCGGAGTGCTGGGAATGCTGACGCACTTCCTCGTTCAAGCCTGAGCCGGGTCGACCCGATGAGCGTCCCGTTCCCCGCGCAAATCGTCAACGTGCTCGCGGCCTTGCTGCTCCTGGTCGCTTTCGCGATGCTCTCGCAGCGTCGCGTGCTCACTCTGATCAAGCTGTACGCCTGGCAGGGCGCCGCGCTTGCCGCCTCGACCGCCATCGTCGCCTGGTCCACCGGCCAGACGCATCTCTACTATTCGGCGCTCCTCACCGTGATTCTCAAGGTGATCCTCATCCCCTGGATACTGCACCGGCTGATCGACCGCCTCTACGTGCGCTGGGACATCGAGACACTGATCAATATCCCGACCACGATGCTGATCGGGATAGGCCTGGTGATCTTCGCCTTCGCGCTGGCCACCCCGATCTCGCAGATCGCGACGACGCTCACGCGCTCGACGCTGGGAATCGCGCTCGCGAGCGTCCTGCTCTCCTTCCTCATGATGATCGTGCGCAGGAAGGCGGTGCCCCAGGTCATCGGCTTCCTCGCGATGGAGAACGGCCTTTTCTTCGCCGCCACGAGCGCGACTTACGGCATGCCGCTCGTCGTGGAGCTCGGGGTCGCTCTCGACGTCCTGGTGGGTACCTTCATCTTCGGCATCTTCTTCTTCCATATCCGCGAGCAGTTCGACAGCCTCGACATCCGGCATATGGAAAAGCTGAGACAGGACTGACGCCCATGGAAGTCGCCATCGTTCTCGGCCTGCCGCTCGCAGGCGCCCTCCTGCTCGCGCTCGGCGGCCACAAGCCCTGGGCGCCCGAGCTGAACGCGACCATGAGCTTCGCCACGTTCTTCGCCACGACCCTGCTCACCGCGCGCGTCATCGCCGACGGTCCCTTCCTCGCCTTCGACGAGCAGTTCTTCGTCGATCCCTTCAACGTGTTCCTGGTCGCGCTCACCGCCTTCGTCGGGTTCACCACCGCCCTCTTCTCGCGGCCCTACATGCGCAC
>DASSJA010000053.1:0-5017 GCA_035691445.1 Burkholderiales bacterium
GACTCGGCCCATCGGCGCCAGACGAGCTTCGCGAAGGTCGAGCTGTCGCCCGAGGTGACGGACGACGTCGAGATCGAGATCGAGGACAAGGACCTGCGCATCGACACGTACCGCGCGCAGGGCGCGGGCGGGCAGCACGTGAACAAGACCGACTCCGCCGTGCGCGTCACGCATCTGCCCACCGGCATCGTTGTGGAATGCCAGGACGCGCGCTCGCAGCACAAGAACAAGGAAAAGGCCCTCGCGGTGCTGGCGGCGCGCATCAAGGACAAGCAACTGCGCGAGCAGCAGGCAAAGGAAGCCGCCACGCGCAAGTCTCTGATCGGCTCGGGCGACCGCTCCGAGCGCATCCGCACCTACAATTTTCCCCAGGGCAGAGTCACCGACCATCGCATCGGTCTCACCCTCTACAAGATCAACGACATCATGGACGGCGATCTCACGCAGTTGACGCAGGCGCTGCTCGCCGAGCTCCAGGCCGAGCAGCTCGCGGCGTTTGCCGAGGAGCGCTGAACGCCGTGAGCGCAGTCGAAGCCGGCATGACCATAGCAGGCTTGCTGGGCGAATCCGGGCTGCCGCGTCACGAGGCAGCGCTTCTGTTGAGAAGCGTCCTTCGGTGCGAACCCGTCCATCTCGTCGCCCACGCCGAAGACGCCGTCGACGCGTCGATGTCGCTCACCGCGCGAGCCTGGTTTGCGCGGCGACGCGCCGGGGAGCCCGTCTCCTATATCACGGGCACGCAGGAGTTCTACGGTATTGCGCTCCGGGTGAACGCCGACGTCCTGATTCCGCGTTGTGAAACCGAGCTGCTCGTCGATCTCGCTCTCGAGCGTATTCCTCCGGGTTCATCCGCGCGTGTGCTCGAGCTCGGTACGGGCAGCGGAGCGATCGCCGTTGCCCTCGCGACTCTGCGGCCGCAGCTCAAGATCACCGCCGCGGACCTCTCCGAGACGGCACTTCGCGTCGCCCGGCTCAACGCGCACCGGCACGGGGTCGAAATCGATTTCGTGCGAAGCGACTGGTTCGAATCGACCGGACCCGGCCCGTTCGATGTCATCGTGTCGAATCCGCCATACGTGGCTGCCGGAGACCCTCACTTCGAACAAGGCGACGTGCGCTTCGAGCCGCGCCTCGCGCTCCTCGCCGGCGCAGACGGGCTCGCGTGCATTCGCGAGATCGCCGAGCGTGCCCGCGGTCGCCTGCAGCCCGGAGGCTGGCTCCTCCTCGAGCACGGGTACGAGCAGGGGGAGCGCTGCACCGGGCTGCTGCGCGAGCTCGGCTACGCGGGCGTCGCCGATTTTCCCGACCTCGCGGGATTGCCGCGCGTCTGTGTCGCGGTCTGGCGCGGTTGACCCGTGTGACAGCGAGCGGTACAATTCCCGACCAATTTCCTCAGGTATTCAAGGGGTGAACGTGGACGCGCAAGAACGCATCAAGCAGCAAGTGACCGGCAATCCGGTGGTGCTCTATATGAAAGGCACTCCGCAATTCCCGCAGTGCGGTTTCTCCGCCAACGCCGTTCAAATTCTCAAAGCCTGCGGAGTCACGGAAATGTTTACCGTCAACGTGCTCGAGGAACCGGAAATCCGCCAGGGAATCAAGGAGTACGCCAACTGGCCGACGATCCCGCAGCTCTACGTCAAGGGAGAATTCGTCGGCGGCTCCGACATCATGCGCGAGATGTACCAGTCCGGCGAGCTGCAGAAGCTGCTTCAGGCCTGAGCAAGCAGCTCGGCGATCATCCGCTCAGCCTGCGAGGCGTAGCTCCCACCAAAGAGGTTCGCGTGGTTGAGCACGTGGTACAGGTTGTACAGTGTCTTCCTCGTCGCGTAGCCGCGGTCCAGGGGCGCGATCTCCGAATAGGCCGAATAAAAATCCGGCGGGAATCCCCCGAACAGCTCGGTCATGGCGAGGTCCGCCTCGCGGTCGCCCCAATAGACCGCGGGATCGAAAAGCACCGGTTCGTCGCCGGCGAGGAAACCGGCATTGCCGCTCCATAGATCACCGTGCAGGAGCGAGGGCGCAGGCGCATGCCCGGCCAGGAGCCGCGGCAAGGCAGCAAGCAGCTGTTCCCCTTTCCGCAGGAGGCCTGGCCCGCCATCGCGCTCCCTGTCCAGCTCGAGCTGAGGGACGAGCCGCGCATCGCGCCAGAAATCGCTCCAGGAGGACGAGCGTCGATTGCGCTGCGGGGTAGTCCCGATATAGTTGTCCCGCCGCCAGCCGAAGAACTCGCCGCGGACGGAGTGCACATGAGCGAGCGTGCGTCCGAGTGCGGCGTAATCGCCGCTGCCGCGGATCTCCAGGTACTCGAGAACGAGAAAGGCGTTTTCGCCATCCTCCCCGTGGCACAGCGGCACCGGAACCCGGGCGCCGGCGTCGGCGAGCGCGCCGAGACCGTCGACCTCTGCGGCAAAATTGTCGAGCTTCGCGCGGTCGTTGATTTTCGCGAAGTACTTGCGCCCGCCGCCCTCGAGCATGAAGCAGCGGTGAATGCAGCCTCCAGCCGCGGGTGTCGCGCGCTCGAGGCGGAACGGTCCCGCGGTCTTCGAGATCGAGTTCTGCAGCGCGGCGGTGAGCCGGGGCGAGATCAGGAGCGGCGTTTGAGTGCGGCGCGAGCGCGCCGGATTGCGGCGCGCACTCGCGCAGGCGCCGTCCCGCCGACGTGCGAGCGGCTCGCGATCGAGCCTTCGAGCGTAAGCACGCGGTAGACGTCGCGTCCCACCTTCCCGGAAAAACGGCGAAGCTCGGCAAGAGGCAATCCCTCCAGGGTCCGCCCCGATGCCTCGGCGAAGCGCACCGCCCGCGCCGCGGCCTCATGCGCGTCGCGGAAGGTGAGACCCTTTCTCACCAGGTAGTCGGCAAAGTCCGTCGCCGTCGCGAATCCTTCCTGCGCAGCAGCGCGCATTGCGGACGCGTTGACGACCATGCCGGTGGCGAGCTCGGCGAAAACGGCCAGCGTGTCGCGCAAGGTATCTACTGCGTCGAACAGCGGTTCCTTGTCCTCCTGGTTGTCCCTGTTGTACGCGAGCACCTGTCCCTTCATCAGTGTGAGCAGCGCAACCAGATCGCCGGTTACCCTGCCGGTCTTGGCGCGCGCGAGCTCGGCGACATCCGGATTTTTCTTCTGGGGCATGATCGACGAGCCGGTGCAGAAGCGATCCGGCAGCGTCACGAAGCCGAAGCGCGGATTCATCCACAGGATCAGCTCCTCGGACAAGCGCGAGAGATGAACCATGGCGAGCGCTGCGCAGGCGCAGAATTCGATCGCGAAATCGCGATCGGACACCGCATCGAGGGAGTTCTGGATGACCCCCCCGAAACCCAACTCGCGCGCCACTCGAGTCCGGTCGATCGGGAAGGAGGTTCCGGCGAGCGCGGCCGCGCCCAGCGGCAGCCAGTTCACGCGCTCACGGCAATCAGCCAGGCGCGAGCGGTCGCGCTCGAGCATCTCGAAATACGCGAGCAGATGGTGCCCGAACGTAACGGGCTGCGCGACCTGCAGGTGGGTGAATCCCGGCATCACAGTGGCGGCATGTTTCTCGGCCTGGTCGACGAGCGCGCCCTGGAGCTTTCGCATGAGCTCTGCAATTTCGTCGATCGCGTCGCGCAGCCACAGGCGAAGGTCGGTCGCGACCTGGTCGTTGCGCGAGCGTGCGGTGTGCAGGCGCTTGCCGGTTTCTCCGACTGTGGCGATCAGCCGCCGCTCGATGTTGAGGTGGACGTCCTCGGCTTCGGGCGACCAGCGGAAGCGCCCCGCTTCGATTTCGCGGGAAATCCTCGAGAGGCCGCGCTCGATCGCCCTGAGGTGGGCTCTGGTGAGAATTCCGGCTGCGCGCAGCATGCGCGCGTGTGCGATCGACGCGCGGATGTCGTGGAGCGCGAGGCGCCGGTCGAAGCCAACCGAGGCGGTATAGCGCTTGACGAGCTCGGATACCGGTTCGGCAAATCGCCCGGACCAGAGCTTCCCGCCGGGCTTGGGCTTCGCTCCCATGGTTGATTGTAGAATGCCTGAAGTCGCAGCGCGGCGCATCGACGCCCGCCTGGACTCTTGCGTACGCACAAAAGTGCAAAGTATACGGCAAAACGACTTGTCCGATGCCCTGCCGGACTTCCGCAATCTGGGCGTGGTGTCGCGCATCCTGCTGCTGGTCAACGTGCTTGCCCTGCTTTTCGCGCTTGCCCGGTCGCACGAAATCGGCGAGTTCGCAGCGAAAGCGACCGAGATCGCGGGATCGCTCGAACCGATATTGCTGGTGGTCGTGGTAGCGCTTTACGCGGCATCCATGCCGCTCGAACGGCTCCCGTATTTTCACGGGCTCCTGGCCGTTCTGGCGATCGTCCTCGGAGCAACCGCGGCGCTGTTCCCAATCCAGTCTTTGATCGGCGAGAGCGGAAGCTGGCGCGATCTGGCGTGGAGCCTCGGCTGCGCGGCGTTCACAACCGGGTTGGTTGCCTGGTATTTTCACCTGCGCAACCGCGCGCTTTCCCCCGCGATTTCCGAGGCGCGGCTGCAGGCGCTCCAGGCGCGCATCCGGCCGCACTTCCTCTTCAACAGCTTGAACGCCGTGCTCTCGCTGATCCGCAAGGATCCCAAGCGAGCCGAAGGTGCGTTGGAAGACCTCGCCGAGCTGTTCCGCACCGTGATGGCGGACAACCGACGGTTGATCGCTCTCGGCGAGGAGCTTTCCCTGTGTCGGCAGTACCTCAACCTGGAGCAGCTGCGCCTCGGCGACCGGCTCCGGGTCGACTGGCGACTGGATCCTGCCATCGAAGACGCCTTGGTGCCGCCCATGGTCCTGCAGCCTTTGGTGGAAAACGCCGTTTACCACGGCATCGAACCGGGAATCGAGCCCGGCGTGATCGAGGTACACATCGAACGGCGGAAGGACCGGCTGTGGTTGCAGCTGACGAACCCCTACCACAAGGACTATCAGCACCGCCAGGGGAACCACATGGCGCTCGCCAACATCCGCGAGCGCCTGCAGCTGCACTTCGACGTCGAGGCCAGCTTGGATAC
>DASSJA010000054.1:0-7178 GCA_035691445.1 Burkholderiales bacterium
GAGCGACGGCCGCTTCAAGCAGCGCCTCGGAATCCAGGCGGCGGACGTACGCGAGCCCTCCTGGGGGCCCTTTCTCGGCAACTAGAGGTCATGACAGAATGCGCTCTGCGGCCGCCCTGGAGGAGCGGACGGAGGGATTCCGGAAATCCGGGGCCGTTTCAGCGCGGTCGAAACGCCCCGAATCTAGGGGAGTACAAGGGGACTATGGGGATGATGTGACCCTCATTTCGCAACCCGCTCAACAAGGAGTCGTCATGAAAAAAGCATTGTTTTCCGCCCTCGGCCTGGCGCTGATCTACGGCTGCGCCAGCACGCCCTCGCAACCCGAAGCAACGCCGGCTCAGCCCAGCGCTCTACCGGCGTCGCCGCCTTCGGTCGGAGCACGCCCGATCCAGCCCCTGGGCGTGGAGACCAACCCGCTCAAGGACCCGAACAATATCCTGTCCAAGCGCTCGGTCTTCTACGATTTTGACAAATACGACGTCAAGGACGAATACCGGCCGATGCTGCAGGCGCACGGCAGGTACCTCGCCGACCATCGTGCCACGAAGATGCTCGTCCAGGGCAACTGCGACGAGCGCGGCAGCCGCGAGTACAACATCGCGCTCGGCCAGCGGCGCGCCCAGGGCGTCAAGCGCCTGCTCGTGCTGATGGGAGCGACCGATTCGCAGGTCGAGCCGGTGAGCCTGGGTGAGGAGAAACCGCGCTGCACCGAGCACACCGAGGCCTGCTGGGCGCAGAACCGCCGCAGCGACATGCTCTACGGCGGGGAATACTAGGCGATGAGGCTGCGCTTCGCGTTTGCGGTCTGGGCCGTGCTCCTGGCGGGCGCGGCCCACGCGGCCCTCTTCGGCGACGACGAGGCGCGCAAGCAGATCTTCCAGCTTCGCAACCAGGTCGAGGCCCGCCAGAAGGCGATCGAAGAACGCCTGTCCGCGATCGACGCGAAGCCCGGGCAGATGGATTCGTCGGGGCAGAACCGGGTCGTGGACCTTGCCCAGATGATCGAATCGCTCAAGCAGGACACGGCCAAGCTGCGCGGGCAGGTCGAGGTACTGGCGAACCAGATTGAGACGCTCGAGCGCCGCCAGAAGGACCTCTACGTCGATCTGGACAACCGCCTCAGGAAGATCGAGCAGACCCAGTCCCAGCTGCAGGACAAGCTGAGCCAGGGCGAGCGCAGCGCGGCGGCGGAGAAGCAGGCCTACGAGACCGCCCTCAACCAGTTCAAGCTCGGCAACTACCAGCTCTCGATCAGCAGCTTCCAGGCCTTCATGACGAATTTCTCGACGAGCGAGCTCCTGCCCTCGGCGCAGTACTGGATAGGCAATGCCTACTACGCGATGCGCGACTACAAGTCCGCGATCGCCGCCCAGCAGAAGGTGGTCAGGCTGTGGCCGGAGAACTCCAAGGCACCCGACGCGCTGCTCAACATCGCGAGCTCGCAGGCAGAGATCGGGGAGAACACCGCCGCACGCGAGACGCTGCGGACGCTGGTCAAGAAGTATCCTTCCACCTCGGCGGCCGAGCAGGCCAAGCAGCGCCTTTCGCGTAGGTAAGCGCGGGATTTGACCGAACCCAACCCAGCGGCGCTCGCCTCCACGGTCGTGTGGGGGGCGTTCGCTCTCGCTTTCGTCTTCGGCGCGGTCGCCAACAAGACGCATTTCTGCACCATGGGCGCGGTATCCGACGTCGTCAACATGGGCGACTGGAACCGCATGCGCATGTGGCTGCTCGCCATCGCGGTGGCAACGGCGGGGGCGAGCGCCCTGCAGCTCGCGGGGGCCATCGACCTCTCGAAGACGATCTATACCGCGCCCCGGTTTACCTGGCTTTCCTACCTCCTCGGCGGACTGCTCTTCGGCATCGGCATGACGCTCGCCTCGGGCTGCGGCTCGAGGACGCTCGTCCGCCTCGGCAGCGGCAACCTCAAGTCTCTGGTCGTCGCGATCGTGCTGGCGATTACCGCGTACATGACCCTCAAGGGGATTCTGGGTGTGTTCCGCGTGGCAGCGATCGATTCCGTGGGTACGACGCTCGCGAGTGCGCAGGATCTTCCGTCGCTTGCGTCGCGGGCGTTCGGGGTCGACAAGAGAACGGCACTCGCCGTGCTCGCGGCGGCGATCGCGGCGGGCCTCCTCGCGTTCGTCTTCAAGGCGCGCGAGTTCAGGACGTTCGACAACGTGCTCGGCGGCGTCGTGGTCGGGCTCGTGGTCGTCGGGGGATGGGCTCTGTCCGGGCATGTCGGCTACCTCGCGGAGGACCCGGGCACGCTGGAGGAGAAATTCCTCGCCACCAACTCGGGCCGCATGGAGTCTTTCTCCTTCGTCGCGCCGGTGGCCTATCTCCTCGAGCTCTTGATGCTGTGGAGCGACAAGAGCCGCGTCGTCACCTTCGGCGTCGCCGCGGTGCTCGGAATGTTCGCGGGGTCGCTCGCCTGGTCGCTCGCGACCCGGACCTTCCGCCTGGAGAGTTTTCGCGACGCCGATGACCTGATGAACCATCTCGCGGGCGGCGCGCTGATGGGATTCGGCGGAGTGCTCGCTCTGGGCTGCACGATCGGGCAGGGGATCAGCGGCCTGTCGACCCTCGCGCTCGGCTCGTTTCTCGCCTTCTTCGCCATCATCTCCGGCGCGGCGGCGACGATGAAGTTCCAGTACTGGCGGCTGGCCAGGCAATCGTAGATTCGATTCGAGCGGCGCCCGCCGCCGTTTTTCATTGACGGTGTCTCGAGCGGGATAATAGAATGCCGCCTCCTTTTCGGGCCGTTAGCTCAGGTGGTAGAGCAGCGGACTTTTAATCCGTTGGTCGCAGGTTCGACTCCTGCACGGCCTACCAGCTCGAAGACAACCACTCACATGGCAATTCGGGTTTGCACTGTCCCTGATCCCGGTCCGGACGAGCGACCGGCCCCGGCGACGCTCTGAAGCGGGCCCGTGGCCGTTCGATCCGACCTCGACAGATCCCTGGTATCCGGAGTCGCCTGGACGGCGGTGCTGCGCTGGGCCGGGCAGCTGCTGAGCTGGGTGGCGACGTTCGTCGCCGCCCGCCTCCTGACCCCCGCCGACTACGGCGTCCTCGCCATGGCGACGATCGCGATCGGTCTCGCGCGGATGGTCGAGGACTTCGGCCTGGACGCGATCCTCGTCCAGGATCGCACCATCGGCGCCCGCATGCAGGGTGAGCTTGCCGGCCTGATCGTCGGGGTCGGAGCCGGCCTTTGCGTGCTCTTCATCGCGCTTGCGCACCCGATCGCGGACTTCTTCCGCGAGCCCCGGGTCGCGCCGGCGCTTTTCGTGCTCAGCGCGCTCTGCCTCACCGATGCATTGCAGGTAGTTCCGCGCGCCCTCCTGCAGCGCGATCTCGCTTTCAAGCGGCTCGCTCTTGCCCAGTTCGTCCAGGTCGGGGCAACCCAGCTTGCCCTGATCGCGGCGGCTGCCGGGGGGTTGGGCTATCTTTCGCTGGCGTTCAACTCCGTCGCCGGCGCCGTCGCGGTGACGGCGCTGCTCCTCGTCTGGCGGCCGATTTCGCCGAGCTGGCCGCGCGGTCTGCAGGCGCTCTCGAACCCGCTGCGCCAGGGCTGGCGCATGATCGTCACGCGCGTTGCGTACTACGGATACAGCTATGCCGACCAGACGCTCATCGGCCGTGTGCTCGGCAAGGACGAGCTCGGCGCCTACTCCTTCTCGAGCACGTTCTCCGGGATTCCGTTGCAGGAGATCGGCCCGGTGGTGACACGCGTCGTGCCCGGCGTATTCTCGGAGGTCCAGGATCGACGCGACGAGCTGCAGCGGTATTTCCTCCTGCTGACCGAATTCATTTCCTATCTGGCGTTCCCGATGTCGATCGGGATGGCGCTGACGGCGGATATGTTCGTGCCCCTCCTGCTCGGGGATCAGTGGCATGCCGTGGTCGCACCGACGCGGATTCTGTGTCTCTATACGATATTCGGCGCGGCGCAACTTCTGGTCTCCCACGCGATGCTGTGGACCGGACAGTTTCGCGCGCAGATGTGGTGCACGGTGCTGTCGGCGGTCGTCATGCCGGTCGCTTTCTGGTACACCGTGGAGCACGGGCCGGTCGCGATCGCGTGGACCTGGGTTGTGGTTTACCCGCTCACGAACATACCCGCGCTCGCGATCGCTTTCCGGACCGTGCGAATCACGGTGTGGGCATGGCTGGTCGCTCTGTTGCCCGCAGCGGCGGCGAGCGTCGCGATGGCGGTAGGCGTGGTGGCTCTCAGATCGGCCCTGCCGCCGACCGTTCCGCTGCTCTTCCAGATGATCGCAAGCGCCGCCCTGGGCGCGGCGATCTACGCCGCCGTGGCGTGGCTTGCCTTTCAAAAGCGCGTCCTGGCGATCGTGCGCATAGTGTGGCCGGGTCGACGCCGACCCTTCATCGGCGCGACCTGACGGCCGGGCTGCCGGTGTTTCTCTCCGAATGTAGGGAAAACGTAAGGAAGCCGCGCCGCCAGGCGTGAAAAAGTCACAATGCTGCCCGCCGGGCGGCATGAATCCCGTCAGGCCGCAGAAAGCTCTGAAGCATCCCTCCTGGCACCGGTCTTGCTCATGACTGGGGGAACTCGCCGGATTCGGTTGCTTGCGGCGAGTGGATGCGATGGATTGCCAACTGTAGCGCTATTGGGAGGATGAATCATGCGTGCTCTGATGATTGTCACAGCGGGTGCAGCGCTTCTGCTCGGTTCCGCCTTGGCGGCCGGCGAGCAGATCGAAAAGTCGGCGGCGCAGAAAATCGTGGTGGCGTCCGCGCCGACGTCCGCGCCGGTGAAGCAAGTGAAGGCGAAGAAGGCGACCAAGACCGCCGCGACCGAAGCTCCGGCGCGTGTGTGGAGCCTGGAGATGGCGTGCTGCGAGCCGCAGTAAGGAACCGCGCGGGTGCACCTTCGATCGGTGCCCCGCTGCGGTGCCGTTGAAGACCTTGAACGCCGCAGGAGCGTGACGAAGGAGGATTTGCCGTGAAAACGACGATCTTGATGGCCGCCCTGCTCGCGTGGGTGGCTCCCCTGGAGGCCGCAGAAGCCCCGGGCGTGACTTCGAAATCGATTCTGCTCGGCCAGTCCGCCGCCTTTTCCGGTCCGGCTGCCCAATTGGGCATCCAGATGAATATCGGCACCAAGGCGTACTTCGACCACGTCAACGCCCAGGGCGGCGTGTACGGCAGGAAGATAGAGCTCAAGACGCGTGACGACAGATACGAGGCGAACCTCTGCGCCGAGAACACCAAGAAGTTCATCGAGGAGGACAAGGTTTTCGCGCTGATCTCCTACGTCGGGACCCCGACCACCGTCGCCGCCATGCCGATCTTTACCCAGGCCAGGGTGCCGCTGGTGGGGCCCTTCACCGGCGCCGAGGCATTGCGCGATCCGGTGAACCGCTACGTCTTCAACGTGCGGGCGAGCTACTACAACGAGACGGAGAAGATCGTCGAACAGCTGGTCTCCACCGGCAACCGCAAGATCGCCGTGTTCTACCAGGACGATGCCTACGGCCAGGCCGGACTGAAGGGCGTGGAGATCGCGATGACCAAGCGCAACATGAAAATTGCCGCGCTCGGCAAAGTGGAACGCAATACCATCAAGGTGGAAGACGCGGTGAAGGCGATCAATGCCGTGCAGCCTGACGGAGTGGTGATGATCTCGGCCTACACTTCGATAGCGGAGTTCGTCCGGCAGATGAAAAATGCCGGCAGCACGACCCAGTTCCACAACGTCTCGTTCGTCGGCAGCCAGGCACTCGCCGACGCGCTCAAGGACCAGGGCTACGGAGTCGCCATCTCGCAAGTCGTGCCTGCCCCTTGGAGCCCGAGCGTTCCCATCGTGAAGGAATACGAGCAGGTACTGACCAAGGCCGGCATCGCCGACTTCAATTTCTCCAGCCTCGAGGGCTACATCGTCGGCAAGGTGATGGTCGAGGGTCTGAAGCGCGCGGGGAAGGACTTGACGCGCGAAAAGCTGGTTGCCGCGCTGGACAGCATGAACAACGTCGACCTCGGTGATTTCGTCGTCAGCTTCTCACCGACAAACCACAGCGGCTCGAAATTCGTCGACCTGACGATGATCGGCCACGCCGGGAAGTTCATCAAGTAGCGGAAGCGGTACCGCGGGCTCGACCTTCGCCGCGCGGGGCCCCGCGTCTCCCGATCGGGCGGGCGGTAGAATGCGGTCAGGAATCCATGACCGACGCCATGCCCGCCGCGAGCGGACCCGAGCTGGTCCGCGTCGCGGCTTCCCCGGAGTTCATGCTGAACGGCGTGGCCGTTTCTCCGGGCGGCCGCGTGTTCGCGAGCTTCCCGCGCTGGACGTCGCTCCATGCGCCGTCGGTGATGGAGGCGCAGCCCGACGGCCGCTTCAGGCCTTATCCCGGAAATCAGTGGAACGCATGGCGGCCGGGCGCCTCGTCGCACGACCGCATCGTTTCCAGCCACGCGGTCTTCGCCGACTCGTCGAACCATCTCTGGATCGTTGACGACGCTGCGCCGCGCGTCGCGCCGCCGGTCGTCGGCGCCGCGAAGCTCGTGAGGATCGACCTCGCCACCGACCGCGTGCGCCGCGTCTATCCCCTCGGCGCCGACATCCTGCCGGAGGGCACGATGATCGGGCACATGCGGGTCGATGAGCGCTTCGCCTACGTGACCGAGGCGCACCACGGTTCCATCCTCGTGGTCGATCTCGACACGGGCCGCGCGCGAAAGCTCCTCGAGGGCGATCCCTCGACCCGCGCCGATCCTTCCATCGTTCCTGTCGTCGAGGGACGCGAGATGCGGCGCGCGACGGGCGAGGTGCCGCAGTTGCACGTCGACCTGCTCGAGCTCTCCGGAGACGGGAAGTGGCTCTACTTCATGCCGCTCTTCGGCCCGGTGCTGCGGCGGATCGAGACCAGGGTTCTGCGGGACGAAGCCCTCTCCAGGGACCAGGTGGCGTCGCGCGTGGAGGACGTGGTGCGCGTGCCGCCGCTCGCGGGGATCACCATCGACCGGAAGGGCACGCTCTACTTCTGCTCGTTTACCGAGAACGCGATCCTGAAAATGGGCAAGGATGGAAAAATCCGGACGCTGATCGCCGACCCGCGCATCAGCTTCCCCAACGAACCCTCGGTCGGGCCCGACGGCTGGCTCTACTTCCCCAGCTCGCAGGCCCACCGCCTGCCGGCCTTCAACGC
>DASSJA010000055.1:0-4941 GCA_035691445.1 Burkholderiales bacterium
TCCTTGCAGATGATCGAGCTCCAGCACGGGCGTGTTCCTGGTCACCCGGAGCGAGACCTGGGACAGCGCTACGTCGGCGGTGGCTTCGCTGGACGTCCTGCCGTCCAGGGTCAGCCACAGGCGCACCCCGCCCTTGCCCGAGCGAATGTCGAGCGGGTAGTCGACCCAGCGCCGCCACGCGACGAGATCCGCGTATTCGAGCTCGGCATACACCCGTCCGGTCCAAGCGCTCCAATCGCTCAGCTCGCCTCCGCTCAGCTCGCCGCGCACGTCGAGCGCGGAGGCGAGCTCGGGGGCGGGCTTCGCCTTGAAAGCGAATCGGTGCCCGAGCAGGCCGTTGCGCAGGACGAAATTGAGCGCGGACAGCTCGAGCGGCGGCGCTCCCCGCAGCTTGTCTTCCCAGCTGACGCTCGCGTCGCGAATGACGATCTCGCGCTGCGACAGCACCCATTGCGCCATTCCGGCGTCCTCGGAGCGGGCCGCTCGCAACTCGATGCCTGCGACCTGGAACCTGCCTGCGTCGTCGCGCCGGATCTCGAGCCGCGGCCGGTCGAATACGAGCGAATAGAACCGCGGTGATGCGATCAGCGCCGAGGTCCATGCGAGCGTCGCCTCGATGCCGGGCAGGGTGAGCGCAGCGCGACCGCCGCGGTCGTAGACGGTCACGTTGCCGAGAAGGAGCTCTGGCCGCAACCCCTGCCAATCCGCATCGATGGAACCGATGGTGATGCGCTGACCCAGAATTCTCGAGGCGGACCGCTCGATGTCGCCTCTGTACTCGGAAACCTTGGGCAGTGCATAGTAGCGCAGGAAGAGCAGCGCCCCGGCAAACAGGAGGTAGAGCCAGAAGAGCGTCCAGGCGACGATGCGGGCAGCGAGCCGCCACCGGCTCTTCGGTGGAATCGCCTCGTCGATTGTTTCCTCGATCACCTGCTCGAGCTGCTCTAGTTTTTGAAGCGGCTGTTCCAAATTGAGTGCGCCTGTCGGCATGGAATTCCGGGCCCAAGCTTGCAGCAGGGCCGCGGCGGACAAAGGGAAGAACGCGAGAGCACCGCTGCGCGACGACATCACCTGCAACGAGGCACATTTTACCTGCAAGCATCCTCCCCGGGGCGGCAGCTCCTGACAACTGCCTGAAGCCCTTCGAATTTTTCCGCTAGAATGACTATTTTCGAGAAGCCCTCCGGAGAATTGCCCATGTCGATGGCCGATCGCGACGGTTTCATCTGGTACGACGGCAAGCTCGTACCCTGGCGTTCCGCGACCACCCACGTCCTCACCCATTCGCTGCACTACGGCCTCGCCGTATTCGAGGGCGTGCGCGCCTACAAGACCGTCGAGGGCACGGCGATCTTCAGGCTGGCCGACCACACCGACCGCCTGTTCAACTCGGCACACATCTACATGATGAAAATTCCCTATGGAAGGGAGGTGCTGATCGAAGCGCAAAAAGAGGTCGTGCGGGCCAACGAGCACGACTCATGTTATATCCGGCCGATCGCGTTCTACGGTTCCGAGAAAATGGGCGTGTCGCCCATCGGAGCCTCGGTGCACGTCGCGATCGCCGCGTGGCCTTGGGGCGCATATCTCGGAGCCGAAGCGATCGAGAAGGGCATCCGTGTAAAGACTTCGTCGTATGCCCGCCACCACATCAACGTGACGATGGCCCGCGCCAAGATGGCGGGAACTTACCCGAATTCCATTCTCGCAAATCTGGAGGCGACTCAGCACGGCTACGACGAGGGCCTGCTCCTCGACGTGGATGGATTCGTCGCCGAAGGCTCGGGAGAAAACCTGTTCATCGTCAAGGACGGCAAGCTGCACGAGCCGGAGCTGACTTCCGCGCTATCGGGCATCACGCGCGCCTCGGTGATCACCCTCGCGAACGAGCTCGGCTACGAGGTCGTCTCGCGGCGCATCACCCGCGACGACATCTACATCGCCGACGAGGCTTTTTTCACCGGTACGGCCGCGGAAGTCACTCCGATCCGCGAGCTCGACGGGCGCGTGATCGGGTCCGGTGCGCGCGGACCGGTCACCGCGAAGATCCAGAAGCTCTTCTTCGACGTCGTGGCCGGCAGGGTCGCCAAGCACAAGGACTGGCTCTCGCCGGTGAGCGAGAAGAAACCGGCCAAGGTTTCCAAAGAGAACGCTTGATGGAGGCGACCGGACAAGCGAGCCGCCTCGTAGAGGTCACCGAGACCGACCTTCCGCTGCACTGCCCCACGCCGAAATCGCCGGTGTGGTCGATGCATCCCCGCGTATTCCTCGACGTCGCAAAGGCGGGGCAGATGTTGTGCCCCTATTGCGGCACGCGCTACGTCTACAAGGGCCAAAAGCCTAGGGGCCACTGAGCCCTGTGAAGATCCTCATCGTCGCGCCGAACTGGATCGGCGATGCCCTGCTCGCCCAGCCTCTGCTCGCGCGCCTGCGGAAGAAAGTCCGCGGTGTCTCCATCGACGCGCTCGCTCCGCCTTGGACCGCGCCGGTGCTGCGCAGGATGCCGGAGATCAGCGAGGTCATCGATGCATCTTTCATGCACGGCGAGCTGAAGCTCTCTGCACGCTGGCGTCTGGGTCGCGCGCTCCGCGCGCGTACTTACGACGAAGCGATTGTGCTCCCCAATACTTTCAAGTCTGCTTTGATTCCCTTTTTCGCGGCCATACCCGTTCGTACGGGCTTCGTCGGCGAGCTGCGCTACGGCCTGATCAACCGCGTTCACCGGCTCGACGAGAAGGCGCTGCCGCTCATGGCCGAGCGCTACGCGCAGCTCGCGGAAGAACCAGGCTCGCCTCCCACCCGGCCGCTTGCCGAGGTCGGCCTGCGTGTCGACCCGGCGAATCTCGCCGCGGCGCTCGAGCGCCTGGAGCTTTCGCGCTCCAAGCCCGTGGTCGCGTTCTGCCCCGGCGCCGAGTACGGCCCGTCGAAGCGCTGGCCGGCCCGCTATTTCGCGGAACTGGCGACAAAGCTCACGGCGCGGGGCCGCGCGGTGTGGCTGTTAGGCTCGGACAAGGACCGCGGGATCGGCGAGGAGATCGTGCGCCTCGCCTCGGGCGGCGCGATGAATTTATGCGGCAGGACCGACCTCGCGAGCGCGATCGATCTGCTTTCCCTCGCCGAAGTGGTGGTCAGCAACGACTCCGGACTGATGCACGTCGCCGCGGCGGTCGGCCGCCCCGTGGTCGCGCTGTATGGATCCTCCAGCCCCGAGCACACGCCGCCGCTTTCACTTGCCGCGCGAATAGTGAGGACCGGGATCGACTGCAGCCCCTGCTACGCGCGCGAGTGCCCCCTGGGCCACTTCAAGTGCATGAACGAGCTTGCGCCCGGACGCGTGCTCGATGAGATCGCGGCGATCCGGGCCGGGAGCCGTTGACATGGCCTCGGCGGCGGTCATCCTGTTCGCGCACGGCGCGCGCGAGCGCGATTGGGCGCGCCCTTTCGAGCAGGTGCGCGATCGGCTGCGAACCGAGGGCCTGCGTGTGGAGCTCGCCTATCTAGAGATCATGACGCCATCGCTGGAGGAAGCCGCGCGCGAGCTCGCCGCGGAAGGTTTCAGGAAAGTGACCATCGCACCGCTGTTTCTCGCGCAGGGCGGACATCTGAAGCGCCAGCTGCCGGAATTGGTATCGAAGCTGCGGGAGCGCCACGCGAATATCGACTTCCGCGTGACCGCCGCGCTGGGCGACGAGCCGGAAATCCTCGCGGCGATTACCGCCTGGTTAAAGCGCGCGGCGCGCTGAAAACATTTCGCGCCGGTCGATTGCCGGCGCGAAGGAAGAAGTGAAGCTGGCCGATAAGCCGGGTTCTGTCGTGGACAGTCATTCCTCTAGGCTTCGGGTTGCCCCGAAGCTCGAGCCATCTACCCGCGGACTCGGCGAGCCACGTCGTCGTCCGCCTATTTGATGTTGCTCCGGGTGGAGGTTGCCTCGTTTCACCCTTGTCGGACATACATCCGATCCGACAAGACTCGTCTCTGTGGCCCTCTTCGTCGCCTCGCGGCGCCTGGGCGTTACCCAGCACCCTGCTCTGTGGAGCCCGGACTTTCCTCTGGCGGTGTCGCATGCCAGCGACTGTCTGGCCAGCTCCGCGGCAATTTTAGCGCATCCAGCGGGGCCGAGGCTTGATTTCGGGAATCCGGCGGCGTATGAATGATCGGACAGTCTTGTTTCAAAGGAGGTGGACCGTGAGACGCAGACTGTACTTCCTGCTGCCTGACCTGCGCAGCGCGATCCAGACCGCCGACGATCTGCTGCTCGCACGGATCGAAGACCGCCACATGCGCTTCCTCGCCCGGCGGGGGACGTCCCTCGGTGGGCTGCACGAGGCGGGGTTCCTGCAGAAATCGGACGCCGTGCACGGCGCGCAACTCGGATTCGTCATCGGAGGCGTGGCCGGGTTTCTGATCGGCATCTACATGTATCTCACGCCTCCCGAAGGTGTCGCGCTGCAGCTCGTCACGGTCTTGCTGGCGACGGTCGTGGGCGCTGTTCTCGGCGCGTGGATGGCGAGCCTGGTCGCGACCTCCGTGCCCAACTCGCGGCTCAAGCCGTTCCAGAGCGACATCGCCGCGGGCAAGATCCTGCTGATGCTCGACGTACCGCCCTCGCGGATCGAGGAGTTGCGCGACATGGTCACCCGCCGCCACCCGGAGGCCGCCGCGCGCGGCCTCGAACCGACGCTGCCCGCGTTTCCCTAGACGCCCGCCCGTCCCGGCCGGAACTGCGAGAGGTCGTCGTAGTATTCCTCGCGCTCGTTGGCCGGCTCCCACCCCGGGACGCCCAGGATGGGCAGCGGCGGCAGAAGGTGCGTCGACGCCAAGGCTTGCGCGTTCGAAAAATACGCGGCCGCACGCGTGTCGAGCTCCGTGAGCTGCTCCTCGAGGGGCACGTCGATCGAACGAGGCGCGACATCCAGCAGCAAGGCCTTGGCGGTCACGCC
>DASSJA010000056.1:0-2063 GCA_035691445.1 Burkholderiales bacterium
CAGATCGCGTCCGCGAAGCTCGCGGTCCGCGCCGGAAGTCCCCAGGAGCAGACGCTCGAGCGTATGAAGAGGACCGTTGCTCCCACACTGCAATGGGTTGATACGGCTCCCAACAATGCCGACCCGCTCGAGGACGTCAACTCGGGCGATGCGACGTATGCGCTGGTCGATGCACGCGAGTTCTCCTTTGCCCATCATCTGTATCCGGACATCCTGAGCGGCTTTGCGCTGCCGGACGAGCGGCCCATCCAGTGGATCGTGCGCCGCGGCGCGCGAGATCTGCTCCGCGCGGTGAATCGGTTTTTCGGTAGGTTGGGCGAATCCGGCCGGCTCGCACGGATGCAGCAGGAGGAAACCGGCGACCACCGTGAGTTCGAGTACGAGGAATCCAAGGAATTCCAGGCCCATCTCGCCGAACGGCTGCCCCGCTTCCAGCCCTGGTTCGAGGCCGCCGCCGCGCAGACCGGCGTGGACTGGCATCTGCTCGCCGCGATCGGTTACCAGGAATCCAAATGGGATCCGCATGCCGAGTCCGGCGACGGCGCCCTGGGCGTAATGATGCTGACATCCGATACTGCCCAGGCCATGGGCGTCTCGGACCGCACCAATGCCCAGCAGAGCATCACGGCTGGAGCGCTGTATCTGGCCGATGTAAGGTCGAAGGTCCCCAGCCGGATTCCCGAACCGGACCGCACCTGGCTCACCGTCGCCGCGTACAACGTCGGCTTCGGGCACCTGGAGGATGCGCGCATCATTGCGCAATCACGCGGCAAGAATCCCGATTCCTGGTTGGACGTGCGCGAGGAGTTGCCTCTGCTTGCTCAGCAGCGCTGGTACTCGCGCGCCAAGCGCGGCTACGCCCGAGGCTGGGAGCCAGTGCAGTTCGTCGATCGGGTGCAGCGGTTTCTGACACTGCTGTCGTGGCAGCCGGGCGAAGGCGTAACCGCGCCGCCCGCCGTCACTCCCACAACGCCTCCGACCATTCCCGCCACGGTACCCGCCGCGCCCCCGGCGACACCGGTCGCATCGGCTCCCGCGCCCACCTCCTGAGCACACCGCTGGCCACACAAAGCGGCCGGAGTCCTGCTTTGCCCGTTTACTGCCCTCTGCGCCCGGCGAAGAACGCTCGCAGCCGCCCGGCGCACTCCTCCGCGAGTACGCCACCGAAAACATCCACACGGTGATTCAGTCCGGGCAGGGAAAACACGTCGACGGTGCTGCCGGCGGCTCCTGCACGCGGATCCCAGGTCCCGAATACCAGCCGCCGGATGCGGGCATGGATGATGGCGGTGGCACACATCGCACAGGGCTCGAGCGTCACGTACAGCGTCGTACCAGTGAGCCGATAGCTCTGCAGTGCGCGTCCTGCGGCGCGCAGCGCTTCAACTTCGGCGTGCGCGGTCGGATCGTGAGAGGCGATGGGGCGATTGGCTCCCTCGGCAATGATCCGGCCATCGAGAACCAGGACGGCGCCGACGGGCACCTCGCCAGCACTCCGTGCAAGCTCGGCGAGCTCCAGCGCCCGCTGCATGAAGTCCGCGTCCGAGGCCGGCGGGGATGGTTTCGTCGCTTGCTTCATGAGCGCTAACGTAGCATGCAGCCGCATGGGTGGGCACGATCCGAACAAGGGAGCGAAGGTGATTCATATCAAACACCGGGTGCCGGGAGCGCTTCCCGGCCATCTGCCGGGGTCACCCGTGATTCACGCGGGTGGCCCGGCGCGTCCGCGCGGAAAAGTGCGTACGCGGTTCAAAGGAGCTAAGGTATAGCCAGAGCGCAGACCCCGGGGGCCTCACCGACATGTCGATGCACTGGCACGAGCGGGCTGGAGTCCGCAAAGCAGGTCCTGCGCATACAACCGCGCGCGGTCGTGGTCATCGCCACCGGCTGCGTGGACCCCAATTGGGCGGATCACGCGCGCGCCTGCGGAGTCCGCGATGTCATCGAGAAACCCGCGACGGTCGATGCCATGGCCAAGGCAATCTCCCGTTTGCTCGAAATTGAAGGAACCGGAACATGATCAGACGTGTCGCCTGTGCCGCCCTGGCGTTGTGGGCAACAAC
>DASSJA010000057.1:0-4122 GCA_035691445.1 Burkholderiales bacterium
GAGGCCGCCTCGGCCTCACAGCGGGTGCAGCGGCTCCTGCCGCCCCAAGCCCTCCTCGAGTCCTGGCCCCGCCTGAGGCTCGAGGCGCACCTCACCGAAAAGTTCCGCCAGGGGCGCGTGGTTCCGGCGGATTTCGCAGACGGGAACGTCGCGGTTTTCGACGATCACGAGTCGTTCCTCGGCACCGGTCGAGTCTCCGGCGGAACGCTGCAGCCTAAACGGCTGCTGGCATCCTCCGGTGGCCAAACAGCTTGTGAAAGGCCCTGATTCCAAGGTAGAATGCCCGCCTTTCGCGAAGAGATAAATCAGAGCAGAGCATGTCGGTGAGCGTTGCGCAGAAGGCGCAGATCGTCCAGCAGTATCAGCGCGCCGCGGGCGACACGGGTTCCCCGGAAGTCCAGATCGCGTTGCTCACGGCCCGCATCAACGGGCTGACCGATCACTTCAAAATGCACGTCAAGGACCACCATTCACGGCGCGGACTGCTGAAACTCGTCAGCCAGCGCCGCAAGATGCTCGACTACCTCAAGCGAAAAGACAACGGAAAGTACCATCAGGTAATCGAGCAACTTGGCCTGCGCAAGTGATTCCATCGGTGCCCATGGGATCCCGATGGGCGCCTTGAACTCTACGATCGGCCCGACGGTTCCCCGCCGGCGCCGGCTTCATGAAAATGACCGGGCGTGCCGCCCGGCTCCCCTAAATGGATCGAGACCATCATGCGGTTAGCCTCTATCAAGAAGACGTTTGCCTACGGAGCGCATCAAGTCACGCTCGAGACCGGTGAAATCGCGCGCCAGGCGCACGGCGCGGTCGTCGTCAGCATGGACGACACGGTGGTGCTCTGCACCGTCGTCGGCGCCAGGCAAGCCAAGACCGGCCAAGACTTCCTGCCGCTCACTTGCGATTATGTTGAAAAGACCTACGCCGCCGGGAAGATCCCCGGTGGATTTTTCAAGCGCGAAGGACGGCCCTCTGAGAAGGAGACGCTGACCTCGCGCCTGATCGACCGGCCCATCCGTCCGCTGTTTCCGGACGGGTTCTACAACGAGGTGCAGGTCGTCGCACAGGTGCTCTCGTGCAATCCCGAGATCGATCCCGACATCCCGGCGCTGATCGGGGTCTCGGCTGCGCTGACCATCTCGGGCATCCCGTTCAAGGGTCCCATCGGGGCAGCCCGTGTCGGCTACATCAACGGCGAGTACGTGCTGGACCCGACCGCGACACAGCTCAAGGAAAGCCGGCTCAATCTGGTCGTGGCCGGCACCGAGCATGCGGTCCTGATGGTGGAATCCGAGGCGCACGAGCTACCCGAGGACGTGATGCTCGGATCGGTGGTGTTCGGCCACCAGCAGATGCAGGCGGCGATCCAGGCGATCCACGAGCTCGCCGACCAGGCGGCGAAACCCGCGTGGGACTGGCAACCCGCGGCCAGGGACGAAGCGCTCGCCGAGCGCATCCGCGAGCTCTCGGAGAAGGATCTGCGTGCGGCCTTCAAGCTCAGGCAAAAGCAGGCTCGCTCCGAAACGATCGACGCCATCTGGAAGAGGGTATTCGGGGAGATCGGCGTCGGGACCGAAGGCGGACCCGAGGCGAATGCCGTGAAGGACATCTGCTTCGCGCTCGAATCGAAGATCGTGCGCAACCAGATCCTCGATGGGGAGCCGCGCATCGATGGCCGCGACACGCGTACGGTACGCCCGATCGACGTGCGCGTGGGCGCTCTTCCACGCACGCACGGTTCGGCGCTCTTCACCCGCGGCGAAACGCAGGCGCTGGTCGTGGCGACCCTCGGCACCGGCCGTGACGAGCAGATCATCGATGCGTTGATGGGCGAATACAAGGAGCGCTTCATGCTCCACTACAACATGCCGCCTTACGCGACCGGCGAGACCGGCCGCATGGGCTCGCCCAAGCGCCGCGAAATCGGCCATGGTCGTCTCGCCAAACGCGCTCTCATGGCGGTGCTCCCCGGCCCCGAGGAATTCGCCTACTCCATGCGCGTGGTATCGGAGATCACGGAGTCGAACGGCTCCTCGTCGATGGCCTCGGTATGCGGGGGCAGCCTCGCGCTCATGGACGCGGGCGTCCCGATGAAGGCGCACGTCGCCGGCATCGCCATGGGGCTCATCAAGGAGGGAAAGCGCTTCTCGGTCCTCACCGATATCCTGGGCGACGAGGATCACCTGGGCGACATGGACTTCAAGGTCGCTGGCACCGAGCGCGGGGTGACCGCGCTGCAGATGGACATCAAGAACGAAGGTATCACCAAAGAGATCATGCAGGTTGCGTTGGCGCAGGCGCGCGAGGGTCGCCTGCACATTCTCGGCATCATGAAGCAGGCCCTGGAGGGATCGCGCTCGGAAATCTCCAGCTACGCTCCGCGCATCATCAAGATCAAGATCAATCCGGAGAAGATCCGCGATGTCATCGGCAAGGGCGGGGTAGTGATCCGCGGCCTGCAGGAAGAGACCGGAACCACGATCGAAATCACCGACGATGGAACCGTATCCATCGCCTGCGTGAACGCCGACGGCGGGCTGGCTGCGAAGAAGCGCATCGAGGACATCACTGCGGACGTCGAGGTGGGCAGGGTCTACGACGGCACCGTACTGAAGCTGCTCGACTTCGGAGCGATCGTGCAACTGCTTCCGGGCAAGGACGGGCTGCTCCACATCTCGCAGATCAGTCACGAGCGGGTGAACAACGTATCCGACTATCTCAAGGAAGGGCAGCAGGTGAAGGTCAAGGTGCTCGAGGCGGACGAGAAGGGGCGGGTGCGGCTCAGCATGAAGGCGGTCAAGGAAGCGGCCGCGGCGACGTAGGCGCTGGCTCCACCGAAACAAAGGGCGCCGCGGCGCCCTTTTTCATTTCCGGAATTCGGCTTGAGTCAGAGAGGCGAGCCTACTTCGCCACCTGCTTTTCCCTCAGCTCGTCCAGCGTCTTGCAGTCGATGCACAAAGTCGCCGTGGGCCGAGCCTCGAGCCTTTTCAGCCCGATCTCGATGCCGCATTTCTCGCAGTAACCGTAGTCGTCCTTTTCGATTCGCGCGATGGTTTCGTCGATTTTCTTGATGAGCTTGCGCTCGCGGTCGCGATTGCGCAGCTCGAGGGCGATGTCGGACTCCTGGCTCGCGCGGTCGTTTGGATCGGCAAACACGGTCGCGTCGTCCTGCATCTCATGGACCGTGCGATCGATACCCACGGACAGCTGCATCTTCAGCGCCTCGAGCACCTGCTTGAAGTGGTCGCGCTGCCTGGGATTCATGTACTCCTCGCCCTTTTTCGGCAGGTAGGGCGGAAAAGTCTTGTGTTGCAGCTCCAAAACCGACATCCCCGCATTGCAAGAGAGAAGCATTGTGATACCAGAAATCCAAAACGCAAGCAAGCCAGGTTTCGGTAAGCTCCAGCCGCTTGCGCCGCGTTGACCATGGTCGGCGCGCGGGCGTAATATGCGACACCCGCGGGGTGTGGCGCAGCCTGGTAGCGCGCTTGCTTTGGGAGCAAGATGTCGGGAGTTCAAATCTCTCCACCCCGACCAGTTTTTGCGGCTCGCTGCCGGGTGGCACACGCCGTCGAGGCCGCCGCACGAAGCCTCACCCGTGCCCGTAGCTCAACCTGGATAGAGCACCAGCCTTCTAAGCTGGGGGTTGTGGGTTCGAGTCCCGCCGGGCGCGCCAGTTTCCACGCCGCTTTTTTCGAAAGGAAGCCTTGATGATCGAAGTGTATACGTGGCCTACGCCGAACGGCCACAAGATCCACATCATGCTCGAAGAGACCGGGCTCGAGCACGAGATCCGGCCGGTGAACATCCGCACCGGCGAGCAGTTCAGATCCGAGTTCCTGAGAATCAGCCCGAACAACAAGATACCCGCGATCGTCGACCGGAACGGCCCGGACGGAAAACCGATCTCGGTGTTCGAATCCGGGGCGATCCTGATCTACCTCGCGGGAAAGACGGGAAAGCTGCTGCCGCGCGACGATCGCGGCAAGTACGTGGTTCTGCAGTGGCTGATGTTCCAGATGGGATCTGTCGGACCGATGATGGGGCAGGCGGGACATTTCCGCAGCAACGCCGTGCCGGAAAAGATCGAGTACGCGATCAACCGCTACACCAACGAGG
>DASSJA010000058.1:0-2863 GCA_035691445.1 Burkholderiales bacterium
CTACAGCAATTCGTACGCCGTGAACCAGTATCTGGCGAATCACGGCTTCATCGTGCTGTCGGTCAACTATAGGCTCGGCATCGGCTACGGCCACGACTTCCATTACCCCGAGCACTGGGGACCGACAGGCGCCGCCGAGTACCAGGACGTCGTGGCCGGTGCGAAGTGGCTGCAGAACGACCCGCGGGTCGATCCGCAGCGCATCGGCATGTGGGGCGGATCGTACGGCGGATACCTGACGGCACTGGCGCTTGCGCGCATCCGACATCTTCGAGGCAGGCGTCGACATGCACGGCGTGCACGACTGGTCGATGTTCGCCGACGACTGGTTCGGCAAGCCACGCGATCGCTATCAGATGCCCGACATGGCGGCACTGAAAAAAATGTCTCGTCACCAGAATTCATGGGCGAGCTTCGGCTCGGGTAGTTTCCCAAGTGCATGAAGCAGCGCGATTTCCAGGACCTCAGGCGACCTGAAGCCGTAGGATTTTCTCATGGTGAGTTTCGCCTTGTTGTTCAATCCCTCGACGACACCGTTGGAGATCTCGCCCTTGGCGCGGAACCAGTTAAGGATCAGCTCCCGATGACGGCGGACCATCCGCGCCACCGACTTCATCGGCTTGATCCGCGAGCGCAGCGCCGCGGTGCACCAGCGATCCATGAACTTGCCGGCCCAGGCGACGGAGCGGTAATCCCAGAGCTGCTGGAAGTCTTCCTTCAGCAGATACGCCCGCACGGTGCGCAGGTTGCAGCGCACCAGATCCCGCAGCCGTCCGCGCTGCGAGCTCGTGAGGTTTCCCGGGCGCTTCAGCAGACACCAGCGGGAATGTTTCAGCAGGGGCCGGCGCCCCGCGGTGGCGAGCCGCCGCGCCTCGCTCGCCCGGACATCATCGAGCGCCATGTTCATTTTCGAGACGATATGAAAGCGATCCAGGACATGCAGCGCCTGGCCGCAGCGCTCCCGAATCACCCGCAGGTACGGGCGCCACATGTCCGAGCAGACGAACTCGATTCCCGCGCAGGCCTCTTTCCCCAGCATGTCGAAGAAGCCGTGGAAGGTCTTGACCGTGCGCTCCTTGCCGACCCACAGGAGGCGCACCATATTCGCCTCGATCTGATACACCAGCGTCAGATACTTGTGCCCGCGGTTGTAGGCGATCTCGTCGACGCCGACGCCTTTGATGGCTCCCAGGACCCGCCGCTCGAGTCCCCAGGCGACCAGCCATTCGACCGAGTGAAACACCTTCTGCCAGCTCGTGCGGAAGGTACGGGCCACCTCCAGCCACGAGAGCTTGCGTGCCCAGTTCGCCAGATACTGCATATAGGCGTTGGTGAGGGTCTGCTTGCCCTCAGCCCAGGGCAGTATTTCCGCGACAATCCCACAGTCCCGGCACTCGACCCGCCGACGGGCATAGAGGAAGAACACCGCAAACCCCCACAGCGGAATGAACTCGAACCGCCGCTCGGGCAGCCGCTCGTAGCCGGCGCAGCGCTTGCCGCACCCCGAGCAGTACGGCCGCGAGCCCTCACGCGCGCGCACCCGCACCTCCACGGTATCCTTGCGGTCTCTGCAGAAGTGGGCCTCTTCGTAGACAAAGCCCTTGAAGTGATAACAGCGGTTCAGTACCGTCACCAGTCGCATGACGCGAACTACACCGCAACCGCAGCCCTTGCGCCAGACCTCGCGCAAGAAACCGCCCGCCACGGCGGCCGCCGTCCTCGAGCGCGCCATGAAGCAAATGAGCGAGTGGCCAACCACCTGGCAGGTCGACGAGCCGGACCTTCCCTACGGAGAGGGGTTGCTCACGGAGTTCAAGCCCTTCGTCACTCACCTGATCACTGTCGAGCAGCTCTCCGCCTCCAGCATCAACCGACATCTCGGGTACCTATTCTTGCTCGGCGGCGAGCTGATCAGCCAGATCAACTATTTCGACGAGAAGCGGCGGCTCTCGCCCGCCAAACTCCTCGATCAGAGCATCGACGAAGAGGGCGGACCGCTCTGTCGTCACGTGGCCGACTACCAGCAAGCTCACTACGATGCGACCTGTCGAAAGCTCTACGCCTTCCGCCACTCGCGCCGCCCCAAATCCCGCTGAGCGGCAGCGAGCCGGCGCCAGCCGGCGTCCACCTCTTCGACAACCTTCACGCGGGCGGTCACGCCGCCGCGCCGCTCGCCAAACTTCTTCTTCAGCCGCACTCGCTCACCGCTGCGGCTGTGGACCCACGAATACCGGTGAGGACCCTACAAGTTAAATGCGCAGATCGCTTGCAATAGAAAAGTGACTATGAGAATCTCGCCGTGAAATGGAAGCTTGATTCGCGGACGCGTATCGAGCCTTAACGACAAGCGAGGTACCTATCATGTCGATGTCCCGCGCATCCATCCCGGTTTTTGAGGTCGGTCTCAACGCCCTTTCCGCTCTCCTCGACAAGGGGGCGGCATACGCCGAGGCGAAGAAGGTCGACCCGACGGTACTGCTCAACGCGCGACTCTTCCCCGATATGTTCCCGCTCGCACGCCAGGTACAAGCGGCGTGCGATCAGGCCAAGAATGGAAGCGCACGGCTCGCAGGCATCGAGCCGCCGAGATACCCGGACGATGAGAAGACGATTGCGGAGCTCAAGGCACGCATCGCGAAGACCATCGCCTTCATCAAGTCGGTCGACGGCGGGTCGATCGACGCGTCTGCCGATCGCGAGATCTCGTTTCCGCTCGGCCCGAAGACCGGCCACATGAAGGGTGCGGACTACCTCAACTACTTCGCGCTGCCGAACTTCCATTTCCATCTCGCGACGGCTTATGACATTCTCCGCCACAGCGGCGTCGAGATCGGCAAGCCGGACTACCTGGGCAACATGCCGA
>DASSJA010000059.1:0-2825 GCA_035691445.1 Burkholderiales bacterium
GAATGGCTGGCTAACGGCTAGCTGCAGTGTACATACTCTGACGACATAAGTGTGACGGTGATCACACAACCGCGGTCGTGACGCGGTTAGGTTCGAACAGTTGTTCGACCCGCCGAATCGCCCCTAATTCCTCTGGGGCGAGCGGAGGACCCATCGGCTTGGACGCGACACGAAGCGTCGAGCCAGGGGCGAATCGGCCGCTGATGCGGCTGTAACGACCGCTTCGAGCGCGCTCCCACGCGCGCCCGCCGCGGCCGTGAGCCCGGCAGCTAACCCCGCAGGCGGATGACACGAAAGGGAGTCAAACACGGATGCATGCCTATGTCCCGCCTGTCCTGCTCTCGCGCGACCTCGCGCCGGCGGCGATCGCCGAAGACGGATTCGCCGCCGCGCAGCCTCCTTTGCACACGACGCTGCGCATTTCACGCAGGCGCTTGAACGTCCTCGAGGGCCACCGCGCCCGCGTCTCGGGCACGCTGCTCGAGGATCGAATGCCCGCCCAGCCAGGGCTCATGGTCGTCCTGGAACGATCTGCCGCAAAGGGCTGGGCGGCCATCGCGCGAGGGCGCACGCGCGCGAACGGAAGGTTCTCGATCAGCTATCGCTCCGGCTCGCCTCGCAGCGAGCGCGTACGGGTCCGTTTTCGCGGCGACCTGCTCGCCACGTCGTCCACGCGGCGCCTGGGCCGTCTGAACGTCTACCAGCTCGCCGGCGCGTCCTGGTACGGCGGCGGCGGCTCGCTCGCCTGCGGCGGTCAGTTGACCAGCTCCACCCTCGGCGTCGCGCACAAGACGCTCCCGTGCGGCACGCTGATCACGCTCCGCCACGACGGGCGCTCGGTGCGCGTCCCGGTCATCGACCGTGGACCGTTCGTCGCCGGACGCGAGTTCGACCTCACAGAAGCCACCAAGCGCGCCCTCGGGTTCGGAAGCACGGGCGTGGTCTGGAGCACCGCCTGAGCGGCACCTCGGCCCCGCGCGGAGCCTCCCGCGCGGGGATAGGCCATTGCGAGCCGCCAGCCCCGTGGCGCAGTAACATCGGCCCCAGCGGCGCGCGGTGAAACGAATCGGAGGTGGCTGACCGATGGCGACAGTCGAAGGTGATCTGCAGAGCACCCTCGTAGGCAATCGCGAGCTTTGGATCGACGGTCCTCCGCACGCCCTCTTCAAGCGCATACGTAACGAGTGTCCCGTCCACTGGAGCACGCGAATCGAGGAGTTCCCAGAGGAGGCGGGCTACTGGTCGGTCACGACCGCCGATGACATCCACACGGTCAGCCGCGACTGGCAGACCTACTCCTCGGAAAAGGGAGGCGTCACTGCGGCGTCGGCCGTCTTTCCGCTGGAGCTCACGCAGGCGATGTTCATCGGGATGGATCCGCCCAAGCACGACCGTCTGAAGGCGCTGTTCCAGGCGGGTTTCACGCCGCGGCGGATCGCCGACCATGAGCAGCGCATCCGCGAGATCACGATCCGGGTGCTCGATCGCCTGCAGGGCCGCGAGCACGCCGACCTCGTCAACGAGGTGGCCCAGCCGGTCGTCGCGCGCGTGATCGGCAGCTTCATGGGCATCTCCGAAGAGGAAGACGAGATCTGGGCGAAACTCATGAACTCCACGCTCGGCGCCGGCGACGTCGACCTCAGCCCGGAAGGCGTCGAAGGCGTCATCGCCCACGACATCCCGGAGATCTTCGAGCGGTGCAAGCGTTTGATCGCGGAGCGTCGTGAGCGTCCGACGGATGATCTGACGAGCGTGTTGGTGCACGCGGAGGTGGATGGTCAGCGTCTGGAGGAGCACGAGATCGTGATGGGGTTCTTCCTGTTGATGGCGGCGGGCAACGACTCGACGAAGGCGACTTATTGCAGTGGGATGCGGGCGTTGATGGAGAACCCCGATCAGATGCGGCTGCTGTTGGATGACCCGTCGCTGGTCCCGGGGGCGGTGGAGGAGTCGCTGCGGATGTTCCCGGCGTTCGCGCATTTCCGCAGGACGGCGACGTGTGACACCGAGCTTCACGGGCAGAAGATCCGTGAGGGCGAGAAGGTCGTGATGTGGTATGTGTCCTCGAACCGGGATGAGACCCGGTATGAGGATCCGGACCGCTTTGATGTGAGGCGTAATCCCGAGCATCAGGCGTTCGGGGCGGGGGGTAGGCACTTCTGCCTGGGCACCGCTCTGGCGCGCCTTGAGCTTCGGATCCTGCTGGAGGAGACGCTGCGGCGCTACCCGAAGATCAGCCTCGCGGGCGAGCCCTCCTACGTCGAAAGCCCGTTCATCAACCAGCTCAAGACGCTGCCGGTCGCACTCAACGGCTGACCAGCCGTACGCGCCTGCGCCGCATGCAGCTGAGGACCCCGCGCGTGCTGTTGCGGCGCTGGCGATCGCAGGACATCGCTCCGCTCGCCGCGCTGAACGCCGACCTCCAGGTGATGGAGTACTTTCCCGCCCCGCTGACCGAGCAGCAGAGCGCGAGCTTGATTGGTCGCGCCGAGCGCGACTTCGAGCGCTTCGGGTTCGGGCTGTGGGCGCTCGAGCTGCCCGGAGAGGAGCCGTTGATCGGCTTTCTCGGCCTCATGCCCGTCCCGGACGGGCTCCCGTTCGCGCCCGCCGTGGAGGTCGGCTGGCGCCTCGCGAGTCGGTACTGGGGGCGCGGGCTCGCGACGGAGGCGGGGCGGGAGGTGGCGCGGTACGCCTTTGAGCAAGCGCGACTGCCGGAGCTCGTCGCATACACGGCCACCCAGAACGACCGCTCGCGGCGGCTGATGCGCCGTCTGGGCATGATCCGCGCCCCCGGCGAGGACTTCGCACACCCCGCCGTGGCGCCG
>DASSJA010000060.1:0-2140 GCA_035691445.1 Burkholderiales bacterium
CGACGAACACCACGAGCAGCCACGAGATCCACCGGGTCTTCCACCCCAGGATCAGCAGAGCCCCTCCGGCGAGATCGATCGCAATGGCGAGCCAAGTCGTCGCTTCGGGCAAGGGAAATCCCAGCTTGGCGAAGTAGCCCACGCTTCCCGCATAGAGCATGATCGAGCGGATACCGACCACCAGGAACACCAGTCCAAGCAGGCTCCGGCCTAACAGCAACGTCCACGATTGCGCATTCGCGTTCATTGGGTCTCCTCCTATTTTGTCCGTGAGTCTATCAGTTCGTGAGAGAGTCGAGGCTGCGGGTCCTGAGCTACTGGATCACGCCGCCTCCGAGGCAAACCTCGCCACGGTAAAGCACCACCGACTGCCCGGGGGTCACCGCCCACTGCGGCGCCGAGAATTCTACGTCGAGGCCGCGTTCGCCGACGCGATCGATGCGGCAGGCCGCGTCGGACTGGCGGTAACGCGTTTTCGCGTTGCAGGACGAATGGCCACCAGGCGCCGCACCGCTCACCCAGGAGAGATCTTCGGCATGGAGAATCCGCGAGAGCAGCAAGGGGTGGTCGTGTCCCTGGACCACGATCAGCTCGTTCTTCGCCATGTCCTTGCCGCAGACGTACCAGGGCCCCCCCGAGGCGTTCTTCATGCCGCCGATCCCCACGCCTTTCCTCTGTCCGATGGTATAGAACGACAGCCCGACGTGCTCGCCGACCGTCCTGCCCTCGGGCGTGCGCATCACGCCGGGCTTGGTCGGCAGATAGCGGTTCAGGAACTCGCGGAACGGACGCTCTCCGATGAAGCAGATGCCGGTCGAGTCGCGCTTGCCGAAATTGTGCAGCCCGGCGTCTTTCGCGATCTTCCTGACCTCGGTCTTCCTTAGATCCCCCAGGGGAAACATCACCCGCGCGAGCTGACCCTGATCGAGCCGGTGCAGAAAATAGCTCTGGTCCTTCGACAGGTCGCGCGCCTTCAGCAGCTGGAACCGGCCTTCGACCTCACGCGAGCGCGCGTAATGCCCGGTGGCGATGCGCTTCGCGCCGAGCGCCATCGCATGGTCGAGGAAGGCCTTGAACTTGATCTCGGCGTTGCACAGCACGTCGGGATTGGGCGTGCGGCCGGCCGAGTATTCCGCGAGGAAGGCACTGAACACGCGCTCCTTGTACTCCGCCGAGAAATTCACCACCTCCAGGTCGATGCCGATCACCTCGGCGACCGAGGCGCAGTCGATCAGGTCCTGGCGCGTCGAGCAGTATTGGTCATCGTCGTCGTCCTCCCAGTTCTTCATGAAGAGGCCCACGACGTCGAACCCCTGGCGCTTCAGTAGGAGAGCGGCGACCGAGGAGTCGACCCCGCCTGACATGCCAACGACTATCCTTTCGCCCGCCATGGACGGACTTCAGGCCGCTCGGCGCTGGTTCTTCCGGATGAACTCCGCCATGCGCGCAACTCCCTGTTCGATCGCGGATTTGGAAGCCGCGTAGGAAAAGCGGATGTGTTGACCTTCGTCCGGCACGCGCGCTCCGAAGTGGATGTCGGCCAGCACCGCGACGCCCGCCTCGTTGAGAAGGCGCTTCCTGAACTCCTCGGAATCGGTGGAGCCGATCATTCGGCAGGCCTCGGTGACGTTGGGCCAGGCGTAGAAGGCGCCGCCGGGAGTCTTGCACGAGACTCCCGGAACGCGATTCAGCAGCCCCACGATCAGGTCGCGCCGCTCGAGGAAGGACTCGCGCATCTGCCTGGCGTCGTGTTGCGGGCCGTTGATCGCCTCGACCGCGGCCCACTGGCTGATGTGCGAGGCGCACGAATCGGTGTTGGTCACCCAGCGCACGAACTGCGGCGAAAGCGTGGGGTTCGCGGCGAAACCGATGCGCCAGCCGGTCATCGCCCAGGTCTTGGAAGCCCCATCCGAGATGATGGTGCGCGCATACATCCCGGGCAGGGAGGCGATGGAGCAGAATTCGCCCTCGTAGCAAAGGCGCGAGTAGATCTCGTCGGCGTAGATCCAGATGTCCGGGTGCCGCCTCAGGATCGTGGCGATCGCCTCGAGGTCCTTCCTCGCGAGGATGCCCCCGGTCGGGTTCTGAGGGGAATTGAGGATAACGAGCTTGGTCTTCTTGGTGATCTTGGCCTCGAGCT
>DASSJA010000061.1:0-5960 GCA_035691445.1 Burkholderiales bacterium
GTAGCGGCATACCCCGGTTGAGATAGGCCTTGGCGACGTTCACCACCAGACGCAGGTTGTGCTCGATCATCTTCTGCCTGGCGGCGAAGTCTCCGGCGGCGGCGCGACGTGCGAAGCGCAACTCCTCCTCCGGCGTCAGCAAGCGGTTGAGGCCGATCTGATGCAGATAGAGCTGGGTCGCGTCGCTCAGCTCGTCGGCTTCCCACGCGGCGCGCGGTTGCGCACCCGTCACTTCCACGACCGTGCGGTCCTCCGCATGCGCCGGCTCCCGGAGCCCCGGGGCGCCCGCCTCGGCAAGATCGGCTTCGCCCGCCTCGGCCTGGAGATCCTCCTCCTGTGCGAGTGAATTCACGACCGGCGTTCCGGCAGGAATTTGAGCGGGTCGACCGGCTTGCCCAGACGCCTTATCTCGAAGTGGAGCTTGACTTGGGGGGAGTCCGAATTGCCGATCTCCGCGATTTTCTGGCCTTTCACGACGTTCTGCCCTTCCTTGACCAGAAGATTGCTGTTGTGTGCATAGGCGGACAGATAAGTCTCGTTGTGCTTGATGATGATCAGCTTGCCGTAGCCGCGCAGCCCGGCTCCGCTGTATACGACGCGCCCGGACGCCGAGGCAAAGACCGGATCACCGATCTTGCCGACGATGTCCAGTCCCCTGTTGGTGGCCTCGGAGAAGCCGGCCAAGACCCGACCCGTCGCCGGCCACATCCAATCTACGCCGTCGGATTCCGCCGCGGCGCTCGAAGGCGGGGACGGGGAGTCGAGCTTGGGCTCAGGGACCTGCGGAGACTGGCGCAGCATCATCGCGAGATTTTCCTCGGAGTAAGGCATCTTGACCGCCTTCGGACCGGTCTTGAGCAGGTCGCCTCCGACACGCGGCGTCTCCGCGCCGGAGCGCGGCTCGACGCCCGGTCGCGGCGGCGCGACAGGAACCCGCGCGTCGACTCCGAGCGAGCGTTCTTCGAGAGAGCCCGGTGTGGTTACCGGCTGCACCTGAACCGAGGGCTCGGAGGGTACCCGCGCTCCGGCTTGAGCTGCCGCGACGGAGCCGGGGGGCCGCAGGCGCAATACGAATCCAGGTTTCAGCACGGAGGGATCGGAAATCTCGTTCCAGGCGGCGAGATCCCGGTAATCGAGCCCCTTGTCCAGCGCGATGCTGTAAAGGGTGTCGCCGCGCTTGACCGTGTAGGTCTCGGGTCTCTGCTCCTGCGGGACGGGCCTCGCCGCCGCGCGTGTGACGGTCCGCTCCACCACCGGTGCGCGGTAGGTACTCGCGCAGGCCGCGAGGAGCGCACCGGCGAGCGCGGCCAAAAGAAAGCCGGCCAGCCTCACTCCTTGCCTCCTCTCAAAGGTACGAAACGCACCGCATCCAGCCATTTTTCCTTCAATCCTGTCGCTGTCCTCTCGATCAGGCACAAGGCCTGGTCGCCGCTTCCGACGGGCACGATCATTCTGCCACCCGGGGCGAGTTGCCGCAAAAGCGCCTCGGGAATCTCCGGAGCCGCCGCAGCGACGATGATTCCGTCGAACGGTGCTGCTTCCGGCAATCCTCGCGAGCCATCCGCGTGGACCAACCTCAGGTTCGACAGGCGAAGGGCGCGTAGGTTGCCGCGCGCCTTCTGGAGCAAGCCCGCGATGCGCTCGACCGAATACACCGTTTTCGCGAGCCGCGCGAGCACGGCTGCCTGATAGCCGCAGCCCGTGCCGATTTCGAGCGTGTTCCGCAGAGGCTTCTCCCCTCGCAAAGCCTGGAGCATGAGCGCCACCACGAAGGGCTGGGAGATGGTCTGCTCGAAACCTATCGGCAGCGCGGTGTCCTCATAGGCGCGGCTGGCGAGCGCCTCCTCGACGAAAATATGGCGCGGGACCGAGGCCATCGCGGCGAGAACCGTCTCGTCCCGTATGCCCTGCTCCCTCAGACGGGCGATCATGCGATCGCGCGTGCGCTGCGAGGTCATCCCGATGCCGCGGGTCTTCGGGAGCGTCACTTCGCGAGCCAGGCTCGGATCGAGGGGATCTGGTGCTGGTGGGTCAGGTCCATCTGGAGCGGCGTAAGCGACACGCAGTTCGACGCCACCGCATGAAAATCGGTCCCCGGACCCGCGTCCTGCGCGCTCCCGGCGGCCCCGACCCAATACACAGTCTGGTTGCGTGGAGTCGAGGCCTTGATGACGGGCTCGGCCTTGTGCCGCTTGCCGAGCCGTGTCGCTTCGAACCCCTTCAGCTCCGCGTACGCGATGTCGGGCACGTTCACATTGAGCAAAACGGGTTCGCTCAATGGCCGCTCCTGGAATCGCTCGACCAGTTCGCGCGTGACGCGAGCTGCGGTGTCGAAGTGCTTCCCGGCCTTGCTCGCGAGGGAAACCGCGAGCGACGGAATGCCGAGCAAATAGCCCTCGGTCGCCGCGGCCACCGTACCCGAATAAATCGTGTCGTCGCCCATGTTCGCGCCCAGATTGATCCCCGAAATGATCATGTCGGGCATCTCGTCGAGGAGGCCTGTCACCGCGAGGTGGACGCAATCGGTGGGCGTCCCGTTCACGAAGCGGAAGCCGTTCGGGGATTCCCGCACCGACAGCGGACGGTCGAGCGTCAACGAGTTCGAGGCGCCGCTGTGATCGCGCTCCGGAGCGACCACGGTGACGGCGGCCAAGTCAGCCAGGACCTTTGCGAGGATCGCGATGCCGGGCGCGAAATACCCGTCGTCGTTGCTGAGCAGTATCCGCATTTATTGGACTATTTTATTGATTACCAAAGGAAAATCCAATACCTCGGGGCCTGAGGGACCCCAAGGCGCGGAGCTTCGGCCGATTCTACTCGATGCGGTACGGTCGCGTGGCCGAAACTGCGCGAGTTTCGCGCTGCTCCAGCCTTCTGGGGAATGCAGTGGGACTGCGGCGACCCGGACGGGTCAATGTTGGCGGCCTGTCAGGACCTGTTGGATTTCACACATACGGCTCGGGGCCCGCGGCCCCTCCGACGCTACCTGGACCGGGAGCGGCTTGCCGCCCGCTCAAACCTTGCGCGAGGCCAGTTGCCCGAAGAAACCGGCTCGGAAACCCTTGGCGTAGTCGTCGATCCCGACTTGCAGATAGAGAGTGAGAGCACTGCCCTCGGTGCGCGCCGATTGTCCGTCGGCGAATCCGTTCTCGTAAGTGGCCGAATGGCTGCCTTTCTTTACGATCTCCAGGTCCGTAACCGTACCCATGACATCCTCCGTTAGCCGTCTTGCGCGTGACTGCAGCAAGCCTCGTGCCAGCCCGCCAAGCGACTCCGTCCTTCTAGAGCATACCCTTGCATCTTTTCTCTCTCGTTAAGGAATATCCGGCGAGAAATCCCTGCCGGTACTCGTCCAGGTCGCCCATCGGGTAGCAAGGGGTCTGCGTGCCGTGCGTCCGCGCCGCCCTCCCGTCGACATAGCCTTCCGCAAACGCCTCGGACCAGCCGTTCTTTTCCGCGAGATCTCTGAAGTCCTCTTTGGGCGACGCGTGCATTTTTTCCTCCCCTTCGTCTGACCGCCGGGGAGAGGCCAGCAATTTCCAGGCCGGCGGGAGCTTACGACGAGGTTTTTGTCACAGGTCAGCGCCGGGCCGCGGCGAGAATGCCGCGCACGTCCTCGATCGCCGACAGCGCGCGCTGCAGGTGGTCGATGTCCTCGACTTCGACGGTGAAGTACATCGAGGCGATTTCTTCGCGGGTTTGCGTCTTCGCCGAGACAACGGCGGCTTTCTGACGAACCAGGGCCTCGCTCACGTCGCGCAGCAAGCCCTGCCTGTCGTTTCCGCGCACCACGATGTCCACCGCGTAAGCCCGACCGGCTCGATCGCCCCACTGGGCGCCGATGACCCGCTCGGGAGAGCGCTCGATCATGCGCGCGAGGCTGGTGCATTCGCGCCGGTGGACCGAGACGCCGCGCCCCTTGGTGACGAACCCCGAAATCCGATCCGGCGGAGCGGGCTTGCAGCAGCGCGCGAGCAGCGTCAACAGGTGATCCACGCCGACGACTAGAATCCCGCCGCGAGGCTGCGGAGCCCGCTTTGCGTGCGGCTGCGCTTTCGCGTGCGCCGCCTGCGGCGCCTCGCCGCGCAACGCGGTCCGCAGCTGCCTGGGGCCGACTTCCTCGCGTCCCACAGCGGCGAACAGGTCCTCGGACCCCTCGAACCCGAGGCGCCTGGCCAGCTCCTCGAGGCTGGCGTCGCGCCTGCTCTCGCGCCGCAGCTCGCGCTCCACCGTGGCGCGTCCCGATGCGATCACGCTTGCCACCTCGCGACTGTTGAACCACTGGCGCGCCTTGTTGCGCGCGCGCGAGCTGTTGATATAGCCGAGCGCCGGATTGAGCCAGTCGCGGCTGGGGCCCCCCGTCTTCGCGGTGATGATCTCGACGACTTCCGCGTTCTTCAGCCGGTAGTCGAGCGTCACTATCGCGCCGTTCACCTTGGCGCCGCGGCAGCGGTGACCGAGGTCGGAGTGCAAGGCATAGGCGAAGTCCACGGGCGTCGCTCCCTGCGGCAGGTCGATGACCTTGCCCTGCGGCGTCAGCACGTAGACGGTGTCGTCGAGCAGCGTCTGCTTGGACTGCTCGAACCAGTCCGAGGCGTCGACGACTTCGTCGCGCCATGCGAGCATCTGCCTCAACCAGGCGATCTTCTCGTCGAAAGGATCGCCCTTGGCGCCCCCGCGGCGCGTTCCTTCCTTGTAGCGCCAGTGCGCCGCCACACCCACCTCGGCGTCGCGGTGCATTTCGTGCGTGCGGATCTGCACCTCGAGCGCGTTGCCCTCCGGACCGATCACCGCCGTGTGTAGCGAGCGGTAGAGATTGGCTTTCGGGCGCGAGATATAGTCGTCGAACTCCCTCGGAATCGGCGCCCACAGGTTGTGCACCACTCCGAGCACCGCGTAGCAGTCCTTCACCTCGTCCACCAGCACGCGCAGCCCGCTTACGTCGTGAATCTGGGAGAAATCGAGCGCCTTGGCGCGCATCTTCGTGTAGATGCTGTAGAGGTGTTTCGGCCGGCCGGTGACCTCCGCCCGGATTCCGGCGCCCGCGAGCTCGTCGGCGAGCTCGCTCGTCGCCTGCTCGACGAAGCGCTCGCGCTCGCTGCGGCGATCTTCGAGCATGCCGGCGATGCGTTTGTAGACCTCGGGCTCGAGATAGCGGAACGACAGATCCTCCAGCTCCCACTTGAGCTGCCAGACGCCGAGTCGATTGGCGAGGGGCGCATAGATGTCGAGCGTTTCGCGCGCAAGCTGCCGGCGGTCCGCTTCCGGGGCGCGCGCGAGCCAGCGCAAGGTCTGGGTGCGGCTCGCAAGGCGGAGGAGCACGACGCGGATATCTGCGACCATGGCGAGCAGCATCTTGCGCAGCACCTGCGCCTGCGGCGCCGCGTCGCGCCCGAGCGTCGCCGTGCGCGTCACCACGCGCAGCTGGTTGAGCCGGTCGATCCCGGACACGAGCGAAGCGACCGTCGCACCGAAGCTTTCTCTCAGTTTCTCCTCGGCCGCCGGAAGATAGGCCGGAACCGCGAACAGCAGGCCGGCGGCGCGCGCTTCGCCGTCGAGGCGCAGCTGCGCGGCATTGCGCGCGAGACCCAGGGCATGCGTGAAGGCCGCCTCGCCCGTCCCGAGGCGCTTGTCGCCGTAGACGCTTCTCGCGAATCCGAGCGCGCGGACGAGCACGTTCCGGTCTTCTTCCGGAAGTCCGGCGTGAAGGAGATCGTCCTCCTCTTCAACGGGGCTCGGGCGCGTGGTGGAAACCATGTCCGAAGTGTAGCGCACGCTATGGCGCGGGAGAGCTCCGTCCCGGATAATCCGCTTTTCCCGGAACCCAGATGCCCGACGCCTCCGCGCGGCAGCGCGCCCTGCCTTACCTGCTTCTTCTCGTCGCCGCCGCCTCGTTTGGCGGGAACTGGGTCGCGGCGCGATTGGTCAATTTCGAGGTTGCACCCTTCGCCCTGTCGTTC
>DASSJA010000062.1:0-3455 GCA_035691445.1 Burkholderiales bacterium
CCGCGGCTGACGTAGACCCACATGCGGCCGAGACGATTCAGTCCGGCGGTGAACGGCTGTTGCAGGCGCACCAGGAAATTCCACGGCCAGAACTGCCCTCCGTGCGTGTGCCCCGAGAGCTGCAGGTGGTAGCCCGCCGCCTCCGCAAGATGAGCGGAGCGTGGTTGATGGGCGAGCAGCACCTTCGGCGCATGCCCGGGCGCACCTCTGATCGCCGCGCTCGGATCGCTCCGATGCGATGGATCGAAATGATGCGCGGACCAGTCGGTCACTCCGGCGAGCGTCAACGCCGCCCCGTCGTGATCCAGGACAACGTGCTCGTTCATGAGCACGCGGGCGCCCAGGCGCTCGAGCTCGAGGATCCACTCGTGGACACCCGAGTAGTACTCGTGGTTGCCGGTAACGAAGTAGGTCCCGTGCCTCGACTCGAGCCGCGCGAGTGGCTCGGTGTGGTGCGCGAGGTCCCGCACGCTGCCGTCGACGACGTCGCCGGTGATCGCGATCATGTCGACCTTCAGGCGATTGACGCGATCGACGATCGCTTCGACGAAATTCCGCTTGATCGTTTGCCCCACGTGGATGTCGCTGATCTGCGCGATGGTGAAGCCCTCGAGCTCCTCGGGAAGACCGGCAAGCGGCACCCTTACGTTCACCACCGGCGCGACGCGGCGCGCCATGAAAAATCCGATCAGCGTGATGCCCGACGCGAGCGCCACGACGCCGACGGCCGAGATGCGAATCCAGGATCGGTGGGCTTGCGAGGACAGCGCGAGGCCGGATGCGATCAGGCTCACGTCGCGGAAGAGGACCAGGACCAGCAGGTACGAGAAGAAGCCCATCGTCAGCCAAGGAAGCATCACCGCCCACGGGCCGCGATGGTCCCGGATCCGGAAACCCTTGGGCAGCAGCCAGAAGCACATTGCGAGCACGACCCCGCCAGCCAGCTGCGTGACCGCGCCGAACGGCAGAAGAAGCCGCACGCCGATGTAGACATGCAGAAGAGCGAGCAGGAGAACGACGGAGCGCGGGAATTTCACCGGGAGGAAGTGAGGGCGAAGGCCGGTATACGCAAGACGTGGGACATTCCCATTATGCGCATACCCTAAACATCCGTGTCGTCTCAAAGCGACACTTGATCGCTGCAACCGGTGCATTTTCACCGCCGCTCCGGCGACAACCACCCGCCTACGCCCCGCAAGGAAGTAAAATCCCGCCGATGCTCGACCGCGCAAGATTCTGGCGCACCTCCCGCCTCGCCTTCCTCGTCGCCGCCCTCTTCGCGGCCGGCTTCACGATGTATTGCGACTTCCGGGTCCGCAGCGAATTCGAGGGCCGCCGATTCGCCCTCCCGGCGCGCATTTACGCGCGGCCGCTCGAGCTGCACGTCGGATTGCGCGTCGCCGAAGCCGACGTGGAGAGCGAGCTGCGGGACAACGGATACCGCGAGGGAACGCGCGAAGGCGACACGGGCTGGTTCGTGCGCGATGGGGATGCGCTCGAGATCGCGGAGCGGCCGTTCATGTTCTGGGACGGACCTCAGGCCCCGATGCGCATCCGCGTCACGTTCGACGGCAACAAGGTCAAGACGGTGCAGGACGCCGAGGGCAGGGATCTTCCGCTCGCGCGCCTGGAGCCGCTGCCGATCGGGGGCATCTACCCCGCGAACAACCAGGACCGCGTCCTGGTGCGGCTCTCGGACGTGCCGAAGCCGCTGGTACAGGCGCTGATCGCGACCGAGGACCGCAACTTCTATGTCCACCACGGCTTCGATCCGCGGGGCATCGCGCGCGCGGCCTGGAGCTTCGTACGGGGCCACGGCCTCCAGGGCGGCAGCACGCTGACGCAGCAGTTGGTGAAGAACTTCTTCCTCACCCCCGAGCGCACCCTCACCCGCAAGGTCACCGAGCTCCTGATGGCGGTGCTGCTCGAGCTGCACTACGGGAAGGAAGACATCCTCGAGACCTACCTGAACGAGATCTATCTGGGGCAAGACCGCGACCGCGCCATTCACGGCGTAGGTCTCGCGGCCCTGTTCTATTTCGGCAAGCCGATTCAGCACCTGACCCTCGCCGAGAGTGCGCTCCTCGTCGCGCTGGTGAAGGGGCCGGCGATCTACGATCCGATCCGACACGCGGAGCGCGCGCTCGAGCGCCGCAACCTCGTGCTGCGCGAAACGAAGGATCAAGGCGCGATCACGATGGAGCAGTACTCACAGGCCCGCGCGACGAGCCTGGGCGTGAACGCGAGGCCCGCGATGGGCACCTCGCCCCATCCGGCTTTCATCGATCTGGTGCACCGGCAGCTCAGACGCGAATACGACGAGGCGGACTTGCACTCGGAGGGCTTGCGCATCTTCACCACCCTCGACCCGCGGGTGCAGAACAAGGCCGAAAGCGTGCTCGAGCGCAAGCTCTCCCAGTTCGACAAGGACAAGCGCTTCGGCGACCCGGGGCTGGAAGGCGCCATCGTGGTGACCGACAGCCAGTCGGGCGAGGTGCAGGCCCTGGTCGGCGGGCGCGACACGCGCTACCGGGGATTCAACCGCGCGCTCGACGCCGCGCGCCCGGTGGGCTCGCTCCTGAAGCCCGCGATCTACCTCACCGCGCTCGCCGATCCTTCGCGCTACACCCTCGTCACGCCGCTCGACGACAGTCCCTTCGTATGGAAGAGCCGCGGCGCGCCGGACTGGGCGCCTGCCAACTACGACGGGAAGTTCCACGGCGCGGTGCCGCTCCGGATCGCGCTCGCGCACTCCTACAACGTCGCGACGGCGCGCCTGGGAACCGATCTGGGCATCAGCCAGGTGCTCGGCACCCTGCAACGGCTCGGGATCGAGCGCGAGCTCCAGCCCTACGCTGCGACGCTCCTCGGCGCGGTGGACCTCTCGCCGATGGAGGTCACGCAGATGTACCAGACGATCGCGAGCGGCGGCTTCCGCACGCCGCTGCGCGCCATCCGCGAGGTGACAACACAGGACGGCAAACCCCTCCGGCGCTATGCGCTCGCCGTGGAGCAGGCCTTTCCGGCGGATCCTGTATACCTGATCACCGCTGCGATGCAGGGTGTGGTGCGCGAAGGCACGGGCCAGGGCCTCAAGAACTGGCTGCCTCCGGAGATCGGCGTCGCCGGGAAAACGGGCACCACCGATGAGCAGCGCGACGCCTGGTTCGCAGGATTCACCGGCGACAAGCTCGCGGTCGTGTGGATAGGCTACGACGACAACCGCGCGGCCAAGCTCCTCGGGGCAAGCGCCGCGCTCCCCGTCTGGGGCGAGCTCATGGCTTCGCTCGATCCGGAGCCGCTCGCTCTCCCCAAGCCGGACGACATCGAGAACGTGCTCATCGACCCGGCGAGCGGATTGCTCGCGGACTCGGGCTGCGACGGGGCGCTGGAGCTGCCTTTCGTTCAAGGCTCGGCGCCGATGGGGCGCGCCCCATGTGCAACTCCGGTGGGCA